>JAHFSL010000065.1 GCA_023265785.1 Candidatus Coatesiibacteriota bacterium
TCGCCGTCACCTTCACCTGCACGGCCAACGGGACCTACTTCCTCAAGGTCCGGGCCTACACGCCCGGGAGCGCCTGGAACGGTAACCTGACCTACTTCACCCTCGGGCTGGATTCGTGGGACCCGGGTGATGACGCGCAGGCCGGCGCCACGCCCGTCACGCCCGTTTCATCCACGGTCTGGCATCAGCCACACTCGCTCAATGCCATCGACGACTTCGACCATTTTCGGTGTTACCTCGTCCAGGGTGCCACCTATATGTTCTCCTCCACCTATTCGGGCGCCGCCGTGTCATCCGGGATCGGCGACACCTATGCAAGGCTGTACGAGGGGCTGGCGGGACCGCTCGTGGCGTCCAACGACAGCGGTGGGGGCAATCAGCAGTTTGCCCTGGTCTATACGGCCGCCGTCACGGGCACGCACTATCTGGAGGTATCGACATGGACGGCCGACGAGTCGTGGAGCGGAGCCGTTCTCTTCTATGCCGAGCGGGCCCGGTTGGTGGTCACGCCATCCATGGCGCCGTCCTCCATGCTCACGGGGGGGTGGGCAGAAGTCCGGTTGACCGTCACCAATGCGGGGGGAACCACGGCCAACGGAGTGAGTCCGTTTCTTGGCGTCTACGCCGGCGCCGCGTTTGCCACCCTGATGAACGGTCCTGTTCCCCCGGGCCCGGTGACCCTGGCACCGGGAACCTCGACGACATTCGTGTGGACCTGGAGCGGAAACGGTGGGGGCACGGTCCGGTTCTCCCTCACCGCGGTGGGAACCGACGCCTCGGCAGGCGGGGCCACCGTGGGCGCCGTGATAACCTCGATCCCGGTCACCACCCTGCGTTCATCCATCTCCCTGGCGCCCCTGAACCCCGTCGGCGGGCAGGTCATCACGATTGTCCTGACCGTGACCAACCAGGGAGGGGCGGCGGCGACCGGCGTGACGGTGACCGTCTGGCACGATGCCCAGCCGGGCGAATATGTCGCGTTGACAGGACCCGTGCCCGCGGGACCCCAGACCATCAATCCCGGCCTGGCGCAATCCTTCACCTGGACCTACAGCGTGGCCGGTTGTGCCGCCGCGAGCATGACCGCGACGGCTTCGGGCGTCTCGGGCTCGCAGGTCGCCACCGCGGCCACCGTGGTTGTCACGCCGCAGGGGGATGCCTGGGATCCCGGCGACGATGCGGGGGGCACCGGGACGGTTCTCACCCCGGGCCTCTCGCTCCTGTCGCATGGCCCGCACCGGCTGTGCGGTGGCGGCGACCTGTTCGACTGGTTTCGGGTTTCCATGACCGCCGGCGAGGAGTATCTGTTCACCTCAACCATGACCGGCGGGGCGACCAGCAGCGCCTCCGGGGATACCTACGCCCAGCTCTTCAGTGATGCCGGCGGGGTCACCGAAGTGGCCTACAACGACGATGGCGGTGGCAACTACCAGTTTCGCCTTGACTACACGGCCCCCGCGACCGGGACCTACTACCTGCGAGTACGCACGTTTAATCCGGGGTTCTCGTGGAGCGGGTCCATCGGGTATTGGAAGGTGGTCCCGCCGCCCCCGCCGGGTCCCCCCATCGTCACGCCGTCCGCGGGGCCGCATCAGGTCGGACTCTCCTGGACCCTGCTCAACACCAGCGGCGGATCGGGCCGCCCGATCAGTGCCTACGAGGTGTTCAGGGCCGTGGCGCCTGGCGGTCCGTTCTGGCCCGTCCACTGGATTGGCGCACCCGTGGGGGGATTCCCGGACGGGACCACCACCGTGTTCCTGGATCCCTCCACCAGCCCCGCCTATGGCCAGACCTTCTATTACCGGATCCGGATTCGTGACAATTTCCCCGTTTGGGCCGATGCAACCGCGGTGTCCGCGGTACCGACATGGTCCGGATGGCACAAATTCCGTGGCGATGCCTACCTGTCAGGGCGGAGTCCCGTGGCGGTGCCCGACCGGCTGGAATACCTCTGGAGAACCGCGCTCCAGCCCTCGGGGTTGAATCAGCCGATCCAGCACAGGGGAACGGTGTATGCCTCCGATTACGGAGGGATCATCCGGTCGTATAACGCGCTGACCGGGGTGGCGGGAGGAACGGCCAGCGACAACACGAATCCGGTCTATGTGACTCCCACGATCTCGCCGACCGATGTCCTCTACTATTCCGCCATGGACGCGGCGTCGACGACCGGCGTGTATGCATATGCCCTCCCGGCTCTCACGGTCCGCGCGGGGTTCCCCCACTTGATCGCGGCCTTTGGAGGATATGAGGCCGCCTGGATGAGCCCGACCCTCGTTCCCTCGGGCAATTTGTTCACGGCGAATGACGACTACTATTTCTACGGCATTACCCCCGGAGGCGCTGAAGCCTGGGCAACAACCGATACCGATGCGTGGGAACAGATCGGCGGCGCGGCCGTGCTGGTGGACGGGGGCACCGTCGCCATGCAACGCCACTTCACGGCCGGCGTGGTGTGCCTCAATGCTGATGGATCCTGGCGGTGGACTTACCCGCTCGGACTGCCAAGCCTGAAGTCCTACCAGTCGGCGCTGGCGGTGGGGCCTGATGGCACCGTGGTGGCGGGAGGCAAGGATGGTGCCGGTCTGGCCAAAATCGATCCGCTGACGGGCGCCCAACTCTGGTATGCGTCCGTGGCGGGAGAGGTTACGGGGCTGGCCATTGACCTGGACGGAACCATTTACCTCACCCGGACCAACGGCGGGACGTCGTTCCTCGCCCGGGTGACTCCGGCGGGGACCGTGGTGTGGACCGTGACCATTGGCGGCGGGCAGGCCAACGAAGTGTCGCCTCCGGTGCTCACGGCCAACGGGCGCCTGCTGGTGACCTACCGGGTCGGGGCCACGGACAGCGGGGTCCAGCTGATCCGGTCCGACGGGTCGCCGGCCTGGGACTGGAGGTCGGGCACCGCAAGCGCCGTGACCAACCTCGCGGGGGCCATCCTGGCCCCGACGGGGCGGGCGTATGTGACGCTGGACCGGATCCTGGCTTCATTCGCGGTGCCGCCCGTCCTGGCGCTCGGGCGCACGGCGGCCCCCGATCCCGCCTGCCTGGGCGGGACACTGACCTACACGCTGTCGTGGAGCAACGCGAGTGTCACAACCGCCCTGAACCTCTGGATCTGGGACACCCTGCCCAACGGGACCGTCTACAAAGGCGCGAGCTTCACGACCAGCGTCCCGGCCGGGGTGACCGTCAATGCCCTGTATGCGACTGCCCTCGCGGGGCCGTGGACGGGCGGCCAGCCGTCGGATGGGACCGCCGGACCGCTGGTTCTGAAATGGCTCGTGAACCGGGTGGACCCGTTCACGAGCGGGGCGCTCTCGTACGGGGTCACGGTCAGCGCCACCCTTACCGTGGGCGCCCTCATCCCCGGTCGCGCGAGCGCGACGAATTTCTTCGGATCCACCACCACCTTTCTCCAGAGCAGCGTCCTAACCTCGACGGCCATCACCTGCGGTCTGCCCGGGGCCCCGGCGACTCTCTCGGGACTCGGCGAGAACCAGCAGGTCACGCTCAATTGGTCGCCGGCCGGCGTCGGCGTCTTTGCTCTGTCGGCCTACCAGGTCTGGCGCTCGACCTGTTCCACCTGTCCGTTCCCGTTTTCGGTCACCACGCCCGCCGCCGCCACGGAATACACCGATGCCGGATTGGCCAACGGGGGATGGTACTACTACCTCGTCCGGGCGATTGACGTGAACGCCCAGGCCGGTGCCTGGTCGCCCGTCGCCCAGGCCCAGCCCCTGGACGGAAACCTCAACCGGCCGCCCCTGTGCTCCGCGACGGTGGTGGGCGGGTCCGCCAACCGGGTCCGGATCACCTGGGGGTTCGCGCCACCGGGGACGCATGCGGCCACCGCCTACCTGGTCTACCGGTCGACCTTTGCCGGGGTGCCGCTGGCGGAACTCGCCGTGGGGGAAGCGGACGCGGGATCGAGTTCTCTCTTCCACGCGCTCGAGGCGCCCGGCACCTACTGGTTCTACACCCGGGCTGAAGGCTCCCTCTCGAATCCATCCCCCTTCTCCCCGCCGGTCGCCGTTTCGGGGACCCCGCCGTCAACGCCCGGCTGGCTGACGGCAACGGTCAACGCCTCCCAGGTGCTCCTGGCGTGGTCCCCGTCGATGGTGGGTTCCTACCCCGTTTCCGCCTATCGGGTTTACCGGGCGACCTATCCCAACAATTGGAGCGCCACCCCGCCGCCGGTCCTGGCCACGCTCTGGGGCCTCTGGAGCACCGCCTACACGGACGGCGCCGTGGTGGCCGGAACGCTCTACTACTACACCGTGGACGCTTTCGATGACCAGACCCCGCCCAATCAGAGCGGGAACTCCAACCAGATGACGGCCGGCCCCGCCCTTCCGGGCGGGGGATTGCAGTGGACTCGAAGCACCAATTACAACCCGGCCGGAATCTGGGAGCGCGCCACCGGCGTGGCCGCCGTGCCCGGGGGCGGGTGGGTCGTGGTCGGGTCCCGTTCGACAACCGGGGGGTCGGAGGACATCTGGTTCCAGAAACTGGATGGCACGGGCGCGGTGGTCTGGACCCGGACCGTCAACGGCCCGGGGAACATCAATGACTATGGAGGGGGGGTGGCGGTGGAACCCAGCGGTTCCGTCTTCGTGGCCGGCAACCTCGTGCAGGCCAACGGGGTAGGGTGGGCGTTCGTGTCCAAGTACTCGGCCGCCGGGACCCTGATCTGGACCTACACCACGGCCGGAAGTTCGAACGGCAATGGCACGCTCTTCACCTCGGTGGCGGTGGATCCCTCGACCGGCGGTGTGGCGGCCACGGGCGGGGCGTTCACGCCCTCCTCCTTTGCACGGATCACGGTCCGGCTGAAGGAAGACGGAACGGCCCAGTCCGGCTGGCCCGTCATGGACACCACGGCGAGTTCGCAGGGGAACGGCATTGCGGTGACACCGGGGGGGGAGGTCGTCGCGGGCGGCTACATCTTCAACGGCTCGGGGTATGACGGCTGGGTCAAGAAGTACTTCCCGAACGGCGTGCTCATGTGGTCCAGGCTCCTGCGGGGCGGAAGCGCTTCCAACCACGACGACGTATTTGGTCTGGCGCTCCGGGGTGACGGCGACGTTGTGGTGGCCGGCAGGACGGCCATGGCGGGCGACGACTTCCGGCTGACGCGGCTGGACGGCCTGTCCGGGGCCGAGGTGTGGACGCGGAGTCTCACCCCCGGCGCCGGGAACGACCAGCTCAATGGCATCGCGCTGGACCCCTCCGGGAGCATCTACGTGGCCGGGCGGGAGTTCGTTCCCGGGCCGCAGGACAATATCTGGGTCGCCAAGTACTCCGCGGACGGCACGACGACGCTGTGGGCGGACACCTACCCCGCAGGGGTGGACGGCGGTGCCTCCCTCCCCGATGAGGGCCTCGGGATGGCGTGGTCGCCGCTGGGCATCGCGGCGTGCGGCTACGAGAATATTGCCGGTGCGGACTCCCAGATCTGGGTGCGGGCATACGATCCGGGCGCCCCCGGCGGGCCGCTGGGCCCTCCGCCGCCCGCGCCGCCCATGCCGCCGCCCGCGGTGGACTTCGCCCATGTCACGGCCAACGGGGGGCGGGCGCCGGTCCAACTGGTGCTGGGCTGGACCACGGTCCTATCGCAGGCCCAGGCCACGGTGACCGGCTACCGAATTTTCCGCGGCATCGCGACCGGCGGCGAAAGCCTGCTGACCACCCTGACTGATGCCGCCAATGCCGTGACGGTGTATGTGGACACCGCGGTGGTCGGCGGCACGCCGTACTACTACCGGGTGGCCGCGCTGACGCTGGAGGGGGCCACGGGCGCGTCATCCTTCGAGGCGATGGGCATGCCGTGGCTGGATCCGGCGCCCCCAACGGGGGTGGTGGTGGACACGGGGAACGGGACCAATGCCGTCTCCTGGACCGCGCCGGCGCCGACCTCCCGACCCCTCTCGGGCTACCTTGTCTACCGTGCCACCTACGCGGGCGGCGAGATGACCTCGCCCTACTACAGCGGCCAGGTGTTTGCACCGTACTGGATCGCCGGCCCGAACCTGCCGGCCGGCGAACAGCGCCAGGGCCACGGGATGGCGGCGGCGGCCGGGTTCGTGTATGTGGCCGGAGGCGATTCGCCGACGTCCACGGCGAACATCCTGCGATCGACAATCCAGCCCGGCGGAGCCCTGGGGGCGTGGAGCACGATCGGCACCACCCCGACCGGGACGGCACTGGTGCACACGCGGCTCGTGGCGAACGACAATTGCCTCTACCTCATTGGCGGGGCCTTCGGCGTCCCGATCTCCAACAGTGTCTGGGTCGCCTCCGTTCTGCCGGACGGCGGGCTTTCTCCGTGGCGACAGACCGCCAGCCTGCCCGCCGGTCGGTACTACCACGCGGCCGAAGTGGTCAATAGCCGGATCTACGTGATCGGCGGCTGGGACCAGGCCAACGCGGCCCAGTCCACGGTGTGGATGGCGCCCATCCGGCCCGACGGTCTGCTGGCGCCCTGGTCCGCGGTGACCTCCCTGCCGGCCGCCATGGCCAAGCAGGGGAGCGCCGCAGTCGAGAACGAGTTGTTCTCGCTGGGGGGCGAGGCGACGAACGGCAAGGCGCAGACCACGGTCTACCGGATCAATGTCAATGCGGACGGGTCACTTCCCGCCTCCTGGATCACGGAGCCGGCGGTGCTTCCCGCCATTGCCCAGGAGATGGCCGCCTTTGCCCACCGGGGGAAGATCTACACGGTCGCGGGCTGGGAAAATGTGGGGGCGCCGTCCTATTACAATTCGACCTATTTCTCGACCATCCGGCCGGACGGGTCGCTGGGCGGCTGGCAGACCACCGGCATCTACAACGCCTCCGTGTACGGCGTTGCCGCGGCCGAAGCGAACGGCCGCGCGTGGGTGACCGGGGGATTTGACGGGACAACCTGGCGGGCGGCTTCCGATTTTGCCATGCTGTACCAGAACATCACGCCCGACCCGAACACCTCGTACAACGACACGTTCCTGACGAATGGGGCGCGGTACTACTATCAGGTCCGCACGCTGGACGCGGATGGCCACCTGTCGGCCACCACGACGGAGCTGAGCGCGATGCCGTTGAACGCCTCGCTCACGGTCCGGGCCCTCAACCCGGAATCGCTGTACGCCGCTGGGGGGGAGGTCCAAGCCTGGGGATTCACGGTCAGCAATACGGGCACGGGCACTCTCTTCAACCAGCGCATCACGACCGACTTCGCCTCCTGGTTTGAGCGCACCTACGCGGGGCCCTCCCTGAGCGTGACGGTGTACGGCGCCGGCGGGTTGAGCGCGAGCGAATGGGCCACCAGCAGTTCGGGGCCCTGGACACCGGGGGAGCCACCCGACGGGACCCCGGGACCGTGGTTCCTCCGGTGGACCCTGTCCCAACTCCAGCCGGGCCGCAGTGTCGACCTGATGTACCGGGCCGGCCTGCTCGGGGGCGCCGAGGCGTTCGTGTCCGCCAAGTACACGGCGCTCGGGTCAGGGTCGTTCGGCTTCGTGAATGGCAAGCGCATCGTGCCGCCGCTCATCGCGTTGCGCCGGTACGACGGCCCGTCCTCGGGGGCCGATCCCGCGTACGGGGCCGCGGTGGACAATGCGGGGAATGTCTATGTCGTCGGGTCGGAGACGACCCCCGCCGCCTCGGGCAATTGGCGTCTCCGCAAGTACGACGGCATGCTCGGGAGCGTGCTCGCCTCGACGGACTACAACGGCCCGGGCAATTCCTCCGACATCGCCGAAAACGCCATCGTGGACGGAAGCGGAAATCTGGTGGTGGTCGGTGTCGAGGGTGGAAGTACGGGGGGGGCCAACTGGCGCATCCAAAAATACAATGCGGCCTTGACATCCGTGCTGGCCTCGACGGACTACAACGGCCCCGCCCACATCTCGGATGTCCCCCTCATGGTGCGCATGGACGCGGGCGGCAACTGTGTGGTGGCGGGCTACGAGTCGGCGTCCGTTGGGAGCTTCAACTGGCGGATCCGGAAGTGGAATGCCGCCCTCACGGCGATTCTGGGCACGACGGACTACAACGGGCCGGGGAACGGGATTGACGAGGCGTGGGCTGAGGCGCTGGATTCCTCCGGCAACATTTATGTCGTCGGCCAGGAAGTTGGGTCCGGCGGCAACGACAACTGGCGGATCAGGAAATACGACGCCACGCTGTCCACGCTCCTGGCGAGCACGGACTACAACGGCCCGGCCAACCTGAGCGACATCGGGTACGCGGCCGCCGTGGACGGCGCCGGCAACCTGGTGGTGGCGGGAACCGAGGGGGTGGCCGCCGGACCCAACTGGCGGATACACATTTACAATCCGTCGTTAACCGCAATGGTCGCCGCGACAACGTACGACGGGCCGGCGGGTGCGGGGGACGACCCCCAGTCGGTCGCCGTGGACGCCGCCGGCAACATCCTGGTCGTCGGGAAAGAGGCGGGCGCCGTGGGCGGCGTGAACTGGCGACTCCGCAAGTACGACAGTATGCTGTCGACCCTCATTGATACGCAGGCGCACGACGGCATTGCAGGCGGGGTCGACCAGGCCTGGTGCGTGGCCGTGGGCGGGACCAGCTCGGTCTTTGTCTGCGGCGACGAATCCGTGGCCGGCACGGGTGCCGACTTCATGGTGGCCCGGTACGATCTCTCGGCCGGCGCGGTGACGCCTTGTGGCTCCGGTCTGATATTGAGCGCGCGCAATCCGGAGCCGCTCTACGCTGCGGCGGGGGAGGCGCAGTCGTGGCGGTTTACACTGAATAATGCGGGAGGGAATGTCTATGGGCTGACGCTGACCGTGACGGTCGCGGGCGGGGCCGGGGCGCGGCAGTATGTTCCCGGCTCGCTGACGGCAACCATCTACGGCGGCGGGGCCTTGTCGGCTTCCGCGTGGGCGACGGCAGGGCCGGCAGGGCCGTGGACGGCGGGTCAGCCGGGCGCAGTTGCCGAGAATGTCTGGCTGCGCTGGACGGTGTCCTTTCTTCCCGCGGGAGCCTCCGGCCGGATCTCCTTCCGCGCCGTGCCCGTGGCCGGCGCGGAACAAGTGCTCCCCGTGGATGCGACGGCCACGCTGGCGTGCGACGCCGGGCTGACCACGTCCGGCGCTCTTGGGTACACCGCGAC
>JAHFSL010000066.1 GCA_023265785.1 Candidatus Coatesiibacteriota bacterium
GACCCGGATTCCGGCCCACCGGGCCGCCAGCAGGTGGCCGAATTCATGGACGAGAATTGCGAACCCCAGCCCCAGCACGAGTTGCAGGAGGTGCCAGATCGCCATCCGGGAGTCGAACAGGAGGGCGGGAAGGTTCTTGAGAAAGTCCAACGCCGCCGCCGGGGTGGGCATCAGATCAGGTCCGGAACGCCAGCAGGCCGGCGGCAATCGCCCGGGCCTCGCGGTCCACCGCCGTCACCTCGGCCACCGAATTCGGCCGGGCCGGCCGCAGGGCGGCCAGCGTATCCCCGATCAGCGCGGCAATTCCCAGGAACGGCAAGCGTCGCCGCAGGAAGGCCTCCACGGCAACCTCGTTGGCCGCGTTCAACACCACCGGGGCCGCGCCCCCCGCGCGAGCCGCGGCCCGGGCGTGGACCAGGCAGGGGAACCGAGATTCATCGGGCGGTTCGAAGGTCAGCGCGGGGCCGGCGGCCAGGTCCAGCCGGGGCCGCGCCACGGCCGCGCGACCCGGCCAGGTCAGGGCGTACTGGATGGGGAGTTTCATGTCGGGTCGGCCCAGTTGCGCCAACAGTGACCCATCCACGAACTCGACCAGGGAATGCACGATGGACTGGGGATGGATCAACACATCAATGGCCTCCACGGGCAGGCCGAAGAGCCAGCGGGCCTCGATGATCTCCAGCCCCTTGTTCATGAGGGTGGCCGAGTCAATCGTGACCTTCTTGCCCATCCGCCAGGTCGGGTGGTTAAGCGCCTCGGCCACCGTCACCCGGTCCAGCGCCTTGCGCGTCCGGAACGGCCCGCCGGAGGCGGTCAGGACCACCCGCCGCACTCCCGCCCGCGGATGGCCCTCCAGGCACTGGAAGATGGCACTGTGCTCGCTGTCCACCGGAAGGAGCCGGGCCCCCGAGCGGGCCGCCTCGCGCGTCACAATCTCCCCGCCAACCACGAGGGTCTCCTTGTTGGCCAGCGCAACCCGGCGGCCCCGGCGCACCGCCGCGAACGTGGGCGCCAGCCCGGCACTGCCCACCATCGCGGACACCACGGTGTCCACGCCGTCGCGCCCGGCGGCTTCCACCACCCCCGCCGCCCCGGCGAGCACCTCAACGCGGCCGTTCAGCCGGCGTTTCAGCGTGCGAGCCGCCGCCTCGTCCTCCACGGCGACAAATTGCGGGTTGCAGGCGCGGACCTGCCGCTCGAGGGTGACGATATCCCGCCGCGCCGCCAGCCCGACCACCCGGAACGCGGGGAGGCCGCGCAGGACCTCCAGGGTGGATTGGCCGATGGACCCCGTGGAGCCCAGGATGACCACCCGGCCGCCCGGCGCATGGCCGTTCGTCGAGGCCGTCCGGGCGACGGGCAGGGGCTTGCGGGTCAGCGTGGTGACAGGGCGGGACACGCGGCCCATTTTACAGGAGGCTAGCGGACCGCATACCCGGTCCACGGCGGCAGGCGCCAGGCGACCGCCAGCCGCTTCCACCATGGGTTGACCACGGCCAGCTCGCGCGGGGTGAGCCGGAAACCCGGTCCACGGGCCTGCGAGGCCTCGAACATGCCGCCGTTCAGGATGACGGCCGTGAACCGGCCGCCCTGCCGGACCTTGAGAAGGAAACGCCGGGCATCAGCGGACTCCGCCGCCCAGGTCTTGAGCAGGCTCCGGTTGTAGACGCTGGCCGCCCGCCACCGGCGCCGCGCGCCGAGGGGCCGATCTTCCCCCACGAACAGGAGGTCACCCGGTGGGAGGGCGTCCAGCGCCGGTCCGAACCCGCGCCGAGCGCGCACCGCCGCATCCGACCCGGCGCCCAGCGCCTCCCCCAGCACGCCATAGGTGTCGTCCAGATTGATTCGGTGATGAATTCGCAGGAGGCCTGCCGGCACGGACCAAAACAGGAGCAGGCCCGCGACCAATGCGCGGGACCGCGGGACCGCACCCTCCAGCCGGGCGAGCCCCCATCCGAGCAGGGCACACCAGAGGGCCAGGGCGGGCAGGAGGTAGCGGGCCAGTTCGGAGGTCAGGGACCAGGCCAGGGCTCCGATGCCGAACACGACCAACACGGCCGCCGCGGCCCGGGTCCAGCCACGGCGCATCAGCAGGAGGGGCGCCAGCGTGAGCAGGAGCGGGTGGCCGCCGAAGGTGCCAAAGGCGTCCTCGTTCAACTGTCGGCAGAACCGCCACGGCAGGGCCAGCCAGGACCCGAAGGTCTGATCCGTCAATCCATAGTGGCGGTTATCCGCCATCCACCGGACCAGCTCTTCCCCGGTGTACCGGAGCGGCGCAAACACCGCCGGCAGAAACGGGTACACCGGGTCGTTTCCGGCCAGAGCGTTGCGCACCAGCCACGGCGCCAGCGTCATGGTGGCCACGAGCAGGAACCGCCAGGGCAGGCGGCCGGTCCAGACCGCGACCACCACCACCAGCGCCCCGCCGGAAATCACCGAAAGATACTTGGACCCCATCGCCAGCCCGGCGAAGACCCCGGCCAGCGCGAGGCTCCCCCGCCGCCGGCCGACGGGCAGGATCCAGAGGACCGCGAGCGTTTCCAGCAGGGCCCGGGAGTTGTCGGCAAATGCGATCTCGTTTTCGACGGCGGTGAGCGGCATCGCAACGAAAAGCAGCATGCCACCAGCCGCCGCCCACCGCGTGGCCCCCAGCCGCAGGGCCACCAGCGTCACCGCGGCGGCCAGCCCGGCGCCCAGGACCCCGTTGAGCATCTTCGCCGCTTCTTCGGCGACCGATCCGTGCGCCCCCAGCGCCCGCGCGACGGCCAGGACCGCCGCGTAGGCCATCTCGGTGTTGAGCGGGAGGAACGAAAGAAGATTCTCCGGCAGGATGGGAACCTTGTGCGTCAGCAGGAACCGCTCCGGCAGGGCCAGGTGATAGGTCTGGCCGTCGGTAAACCACTCCGGCGAAAGGCAGGCGACCAGGTCGGTCAGCAGGAGCAATCCCAGGGGCAGGAGAAAGACCCATGGCACCGGCCCGCCGGACCGCCGGCGCCGGGCCCACCCGCTCCCGCCGGGCGCCAGCAGCCCGGCCGCGATCACCCACGGGGCGAACCCCAGTAGGCCGGCCAGCCCCAGCCCCAGCATGGCCAGCGACACCCCGCCCAGCCCCAGCGCCGTGCGCGTCACCAGCCGCTCCAGCCCCACCCCGGTTCCCCGCCGCGCCAGCCAGCCCCCTGCGCGCCGGCCCACCCGCCATGCCGCCAGCAGAACCACACCGACCGCCACCGCCGCTCCGCCGTGCCTGTGAATCATGACCACGAGCCGCCCCGGCCCCATCCGGTTCTTTACCAGCACGGTCCCGACGAGCGTGAACGCCTCCACCAGCGCCCGGGCGTTGGGTTCGGCCGTCAGGTACGCCCCCATGAGCGCCAGCCCCAGCACCACAACCACCGGCCCCACCAGCCGCCGGGGAATAAACCACTGCGGGCCGGATTGCATCATGCCGGGATCCGGGCCTCGAGCACCCCGACCAGGAGAATTAGAGGAGGGTGCGGGCGACGCCGGAGGCGAACTCGAGGATGACGCCCGGGAAGATCCCGGTGGCCAGCACGCCCAGCGTGCAGAGCAGGAGGGCCACGCCCGCCGCGGCGCCCAGCGGCACCGGCGCCGGCGACTTGGGCTCGCCGATGTACATCTGCTTGATGACCATCAGGTAGTAGTAGAGCGAGACGATGGACAGCAGGACCGCGAGCACGACCAGCCAGAGGAACCGGCCGGGCTGTTCCATCGCGGAGGCGAAGAGAAAGAGCTTGCCCGCGAACCCGCCCAGTGGCGGGATCCCGGCGAGCGACAGGAGCGAGATCATCATGGAGAGCGCCAGCAGGGGCGACCGGCGCGCGAGCCCGGTGTAGTCGGCGATTTCCTCCGACCCGGTGTCGCGGGTCACCACCACCACGGTCAGGAAGGCCCCCAGGTTCGTGAAGACATACACGCCCAGGTACAGCAGGACCGCCGACACCCCGCGTTGCGTGCCCGCCAGGATGCCCAGCAGGAGGTATCCGGCCTGCGCGATCGAGGAGTAGGCCAGCATGCGCTTGATATTGGTCTGCGGCAGGGCCAGGAAAGAACCCACCACGAGGGTGGCGGCGGCCATGAGCGAGACCAGCGGGACCCAGTCGTCGGCCATGGCCCGGAACGGCCCCAGCAGGAGCCGGATCATCAGCACGAATCCCGTGGCCTTGGAGGCGACGGAGGCGAAGGCCACCATGGGGGTCGGACCACCTTCGTACACGTCGGGCGCCCACATGTGAAACGGCACGGCCGCCGTCTTGAAGCCCATGGCGGCCAGGATCAGGACCAGCCCGATCAGCAGGAGGGGGTCCTTGAGGTGGAGCGGCAGGCTGGCGGCGATGTCCTTGAGGAGGGTGGAACCGCACACCATGTAGACCAACGAGGCACCGAAGAGGAACAAGGCCGTGGAGATCGCCCCGATCAGCAGGTACTTGAGCCCGGCCTCCTGCGACCGGACATCGCCCCGCCGGAGGCCCGCCATCACGAAGAGACTCACGGAAACGAGTTCCAGCGAGACAAACAGGGAGATGAGTTCCCCCGCGCCGGCCAGCAGCATCATGCCCAACGCGGAACCGCCCAGGCACAGGTAGAACTCCCCCGCCCACGGCTGGTCGCGCAGTTCCGTGAGCGAGGAGAGCGCCACGATGATGACGCAGACCAGGAAAAGGACCTTGAAGTAGCGCGCGAGGGCGTCCACGGTAAAGGCCCCGTTCCAGAGCGCGGCGTCCGGCACGGCCGTGGCCAGACCGGACCAGAGCGCGGCCGCGGCCGCCGCGATGAGGAGCCAGCCCGCGGGACTGCGCGAGCCGCGTGGCCGGACGATTTCGACGATCAGGAGCAGGAGGAGGCCGGCGAGGAGGATCCCCTCCACCCGGAACGCGCCCCAGTCGGCCGGCGCCAGCAGGGTCATGCGCCGCTCCCGCCGATCACGGCCGGCAGGGCGATGTGGGCCACGGCCCCGGCGGCCGCGGACACCCGGGCCAGAATCGGCTGGACCCCGACATTGATCAGTCCGACCAGCCAGCCGGGGGCCATCCCCACGCCGATCAGGACGGAGGCCAGGATCGTGAGGCAGGCGATCTGGACCGGGGACGCGTCCGTCAGGTCATCGTAGTGGTGGTTGGTGATCGGGCCCCAGAAGCACTTCTGGAGCATCCGGAGCACATAGGCCGCCGTCACGACCACGCCCACCGCCGCGATGGCGGAGACCCAGGGATTGGCGCGCCACGCGCCGACGAACACCATGAACTCGGAGACGAACCCCGACATCCCCGGCAGGCCCAGGGAGCACAGCCCGCCGATGGTGAAGAAGGTCGCCAGGACCGGGATCTTCACCCCCAGCCCGCCGTACTCGCTGATGATCCGGGTGTGCGTCTTCTCGTAGGTGAACCCGATCAGGGCGAAGAAGAGGCCCGTCATGATTCCGTGCGAGAACATCTGGAGCACCGCGCCGTTGAGTCCCGCGTCGTTGAGCGTGGAGATTCCCAGGATGACGATGCCCATGTGGGAGACGGAGGAATAGGCCGTCACATACTTGAGGTCCTTCTGGGCCATGGCCGAGAACGCGCCGTACGTGATGTTCACCAGCGTGAACAGCATGAACACCGGCATCCAGGCCTTCGCCCCCTCCGGGAACACCTCCAGCGCCACCCGGATGATGCCGAACGCCCCCAGTTTCATCAGCACCCCGGCGTGGAGCATGGACACGGCCGTCGGCGCCGAGGCGTGCCCGTCGGGCGACCAGGTGTGCAGGGGCCAGAATCCGGCCAGCGTGCCGAATCCCAGGAACAGGAACGGGAAGTAGAACTTCTGCACGGCCAGCGGATAGGCGGTCATGCGCATGGCATCCAGGTCGAAGGTCAGCGCGTGCGCCCCGGCGCCCGCGTACATCGTGGTCCCGAAGTACATGGCCAGGAACCCCACCAGCATGAAGGCGCTTCCCAACAGGAGGTAGAGCGTGAGCTTCATGGCCGAATATTCCTTGGTGCGCTCCTTGCTCGAAGTCCCCCAGATGCCGATGAGCAGGTACATGGGCAGAACGGCGACCTCGTAGAAGAGGAAGAACAGGAAAAGGTCCTGCGCCGCAAACACGCCGAACACCCCGGTCACGAGGACCAGCAGGAGGGCGAAGAACTCCCGCGGCCGGTTGACCACGGTCCAGGAGGCCAGCACGCCCGCGAAGATGATGATGCCGGTGAGGAGAATCATCGCGGCGCTGATCCCGTCCACGCCCAGGTGGTAGGAGATGCCGATCGCCGGGATCCAGTCGGCCCGTTCCACGAACTGGTAGAGGACCGCGCCCTCGGCGCGATTGTAGTCCATGGCCAGCCGGATGGACTGCACCAGTGCGGCAAAGGAAAAGACGACGGCGATCCACTTGATGAACCGGGACAGCCGTTCGGGCAGGGCCATGATGATCATCCCCGCCGCGAAGGTCAGGGCCATGATGTTGGAAACCCGTAGGTTCAGGTCATGGGCGGACTGATAACCATGGAATGCGGCGAGCCCGGCCAGAGTGGCCAGGATCACGCCCCAGGAGGCGATCGCCGTGATCATCGCGCGCCCGCCACCCGGGCCAGCACGAGCAGCGCCGCGACCCCGCCGATGACGGCGGCGGCATACACTTGCACCCGCCCGGTCTGGAGGTACCGGAGCGACCCGCCGATCCCCTGCGTGAGGTCCGCCACCCGGTCCACCGCGCCATCCACGATGCGCCGGTCGAACCAAGCGATGGCGGCCGAGAACCGCATGACCACCCGGTCAATCAGCCAGTCGTAGGCCTCATCCACATAGTAGCGGTGCTTGAGCAGGCGGTGGAGGCCCGCGAACCGGGCGGCCAGGGCGTCCGGATCGGGCGACTTGCGCACATACATGCCCCAGGCCAGCGCGATCCCGGCCAGCGGCACCAGCTGGGTGGCGACGGCAAATCCGAGGTGGAAGTGGACTTCCTCGGGCTCGCCGACGAAAACGAACTTCGCGAAGTCCCACACCCAGAACCCCGCGACGACCGAGAGGGCCGCCAGGATGACGAGCGGGGCGCGCATCACCCAGGGCACCTCGTGCGGATGGGCATGGGCGTCGCGTGATTCGCCCAGGAACGCCACGAACACCGCCCGCCCCATGTAGAACGCGGTGCAGAAGGAAGCCAGCACCGCAAAGGTGAAGAGGACCGTTGAGCGGGCGGCCACATGCGTCAGGATCTCATCCTTGCTGAAGAACCCGGCGAATGGGAAGATGCCGGCGAGCGCCAGCGAGCCGATGGCGAAGGTGGCGAAGGTCCACGGCATGGACTTGCGCAGGCCCCCCATCTTCCACATGTCGTTGGAATGCACCGCATGGATCACCGCGCCGGCGCCCAGGAACAGGAGCGACTTGAAGAACGCGTGGGTGAAGAGGTGGAACATGCCGGCGGTCAGCCCGCCGCACCCCAACGCCAGCATCATGTAGCCCAATTGGCTGATCGTCGAATATGCCAGGACCCGCTTGATGTCGTCCTGGACCAGCGCGATGCTGGCCGCGAAGAGGGCCGTGATGCCGCCGATCCAGGCCACGACGAGCAGGGCGTCCGGACCCGCGGCCGAGAACAGAAAATACAGCCGCGCCACCATGTACACTCCCGCGCACACCATCGTGGCCGCATGAATCAGGGCGGACACGGGCGTGGGGCCCTCCATCGCATCCGGCAGCCAGACATGCAGGGGCACCTGGGCGCTCTTGCCCACCGCGCCGCAGAAGAGCAGGAGGCCAATGCTGGTCAGCGTGGCGGGAGGGATGGCACCGGCGGCGATGCGCGCCTGGATCTCCAGGAAATCGAAGGACCCGGAGGTATTGACCAGCCACACCACCCCGACCAGGAACCCGAGGTCGCCCAGCCGGGTCGTCACGAAGGCCTTCTTGGCGGCAAAGGCCGGGGCGTCCCGGTCGAACCAGAACCCGATGAGCAGGTACGAACACGCGCCCACCAGCTCCCAGCAGACGAACATCTGGAGCAGGTTGCGGGAGAGCACCAGCCCGAGCATCGAGGCGCAGAACAGCGAGAGGTAGGCGTAGTAGCGCGCCAGTCCCTTCTCCCCCGTCATGTATCCGAGCGAATACACCTGGACCATCAGGGCCACCGTCGTGACCACCACCAGCATGACGGCCGAGAGGGGGTCCAGATGAAGCGTGATGAACGTCCGCAGGGTTCCCGTCACGAACCAGGCCACCTCGCTCGACTGCGGGGCGCCGGGACCCGCGGCCAACTGGGCGGTAAACGCCCAGAGGGCGCAGACAAAAGAGGTCCCCATGGCCGTGAGCGCGATGAACGCGGACAGCCGCCGGAACGGGCGGGTCACGATGCCGATCAGCGCGAATGCCAGCAGGGGTGCCCCGGGGACCAGCCAGAGGTAGCCGGGCGCCTCGACCGGAGAAGCGGCCGCGGCGGCCGCCGCGGCGGGGGCGAGCGCGGCGGCTACCATTTGAGGAGGTTGTACCGGTCCAGCGAAGAGGTCTTGAGGCTCCGGTGCAGGGACAGGACCAGCGCCAGCCCGACAATGGCCTCCGCGGCGGCCACAGTGATGATGAAGATGGCGAACGCGGGGCCGGCCACCGACTGCGGCGTCCCCTGCAGGCGGGCCACGCTGACGAAGTTGAGCGCCGCCGCATTCAGCATGATCTCGATGGCGATCAGCACGGCGATGGCGTGGCGGCGGACCAGCACGCCGTAGATCCCGATTCCCAGCAGGAGGGCGGCCACGATGGTGTAAGCGCGCACGCCGGGCATCAGGCCTCCTCCCGGGCGATCAGCAGGGCGCCGATCACGGCCACCAGGAGGAGGACCGACACGGCCTCGAAGGGGACCAGGTACTGGCCGAGGAAGCTGGCCCCCAGGTCGCGCGCGGTCACCGCCGCCGGAGGCGAGTCACCGGGCGCCGCCTTCAGCACGGCGACGATGATGCCGCCCGCCAGTCCAACGGAGAGCAGGGCGGCGGGACCCGCATGCCGGGATTCACCGTGACATCCTGCCGCGACCCCTCGCGCTCGGTCAGCATGATGGCGAACACGATCAGGACCGAAACGCCGCCCACGTAGACCAGGACCTGCACGATG
>JAHFSL010000067.1:0-6853 GCA_023265785.1 Candidatus Coatesiibacteriota bacterium
CATCCGGCCGCGGGCCGCCCTCATCGAACCGGGCGATGCGCTGGAGGCGACGGTGTTCGCCACGGGAACCGCCTCCCTCCCGGCGGGGACCACGCTCGACTGGCGGGTCCTGGCCCCGGGCGAGGATCCGGGCTTGCCGCCGCCGTGGCGCACCGGACCTCCGCCAACCGGGAACGCCTGGCTCCTGCCAGCATTCCTCCCGCCCGTGGAGGGGCGCTGGCAGCTGGCCGCCCGCCTGCGGCGGGGAACCAAGGTGCTCGCCATGGCGGAGGAACCGTTTTGGTGCGCCCCCGCCTCCGGCTCGTCCCAGGTGTCCTTTGCGCTGGCGGGCGACCTGCCGTCCATCCGGGAGGCCTTCGGGGCGTGGGTGATTCCCGCTGAATTCTCCCGGATCATATTCATCGGGCCCCCGTCCCTGCTGGCGTCCTCCGACCTCGCCCGGTGCGTCCGGGACGCCGCCGCGGGGAAGACCGTGATCATCGCGGCGCCGGTGGAGGCCGCTGACCTGGCCGCCCTGCATCGCCTGCCGGAATTCCCCGGGGGACTGGAGCTGGCACCCGCCACGGCCGGACCCCGGCTGCCCCTCGTGCGCGCCGGCCGATTCGGCTCGCGCCTGCCCGGCGCGGGGCCGCAGGAACCGTGGGGGTTCTTCGCCGGCGGCCCGGTCTCCGTGTTCGCCCCGCGCACCGCGCTCACGGCACCCGCCGGCGCGACGGTCTATGCGGGAAGCGTGGATGCCGCCGCGGCGACGGGCCAGGCAGGGGCGACGGACCTGGGGTACGCCGCGGAGGTCCTGGCGGTTCCGGTGGGCACCGGCCGGATGGTGTTCTGCCAGTGGACGCTGGCCGACCACCTCGACCGGCCGCTGGCGCGCCTGCTGGTCCTCCGGTTGCTCGGGCTGTGAAACGCCTGCGGCGGGCCGGCCCGCTCCTCGCGCTGGTCGCGGCCATCCTGCCGCCCCGCGCGGGGGCGTCGCCGGGGCGCGACCGCGTCGAGCTGGATGGGTCCTGGGAGATCGCCGAAACCGCCGATCCCGCCGTGGCCCTGCCCCGCACCAGCTGGAAGCCCTTCACCGTGCCCGGCCTCGTCGCCTCCACCGCGGAGGGCGGCACCCGGTATGCCTGGTTCCGGCGGGACCTGCCCGTCCCGGCCGGCTGGGGTGGCCGCCGGGTGTTTCTCCGACTGGCCGGGGCCCGCTGGGATGCCCGCGTCCTCCTCGACGGCGTCGAGGTCGCCGCGCGGCTGGAGGGCTTCACGCCGTGGGAGGTCGAAGTTACCCGGCTGGTCCAACCCGGCACAACCCACCGGCTGGCGGTCCGGTGCCGCGACTGGAGCGCCACCTTCGCAGACGGCTTTGTCCTGCCGACCCATGTCTCGGGTGACCTCCGGTACGCCACCGGGGGCCGGACCCTCGCACCGGTGGGCGGCCATCACACCTGGTTCGGATTGTGGGACGGGGTCGCGCTGGAGTCCCGCCCGCCCGCGTACCTCGACAATGTGGCGATCGTGCCGTCGGTGCGCGCGGCTCGCCTCACCGTCTCGGGGTTCGTGGACGGCCCGGCCCCCGGGGCGGGCATCGAAGCGGAAGTCCGCGACGGGAGTCGCACGGTGCTGGTCCTGCCGGGGACGACCACCGGATCCCAGGGACGCTGGGCCGTCACGGCACCCTGGACGGACCCGCCCCTGTGGTCGCCGGAGGACCCGCACCGGCTGACCCTGCGCCTCACCCTGCGCGGTCCCGATGGGGGCATCCTGGATCGGCGGGAGGAGGTGTTCGGTTTCCGCGAACTCTGGGCGGACGGACCGGACTTTGTCCTGAATGGCGTCCGGCGCCATCTGCTGGCCACCAGCACCTGGCCCCCCACGCAAACCCAGACCCGGGAGGACATCCGCCGGGTCATCGCCCGGGTGAAGGAGGCGCACTGCATCGCCATGCGCCTCCACACCCAGCCCTGGCGCGAGGCCTGGCTCGAGGAGGCCGATGCCGCGGGGCTCATGATCGTGGATGAGGCCGCGCTCTGGTGCGATGGCGGCGGCGGGTATGCGTACAAGGACCCCCGCTTCTGGGAGAACTACCGGAACCATGTGGCTGCCATGATCCGGCGGGACCGCAACCATCCCGCGCTCATCATGTGGAGCCTGGAGAACGAGCTCCTGCACTGCGGCGGCGGCGCCGGCGACCCGGGTCTTGAACGGAAATTGGGCGACCTCGGCCGGTTCGCCCGGGCGCTTGATCCCTCCCACCTCATCACCTACGAAGCCGACCTGGACCCCGACGGGGCGGCCGATGTGGTCGGCCTCCATTATCCCCACGAACTCCCCGACTACGCCGACTGGCCCGATACGGCCGATTGGCTCGACACCACGGTCGCCACGGGGACCGGCGGCGGGCTCATGGGCAGTCGCGGGGCGGCGTTCCGCTGGGATCGCCGCAAGCCGCTGTACATCGGGGAATTTCTCTGGGTCCCCGACGGCAGTGCTTCCCCCGGAACGGTGTATTTCGGTGACGAGGCCCTGGCCGACGTGGCGCTGGCGAACCGCCGTGCCAAGGCCGCCTGCTGGGAGGACCAGGTCCTTGCGTACCGTCGCGCCGGGGTCTCCGGGCAGTGCCCGTGGACGATGTTCGAGGGCTCCCCGAGCCGGTTTCCCCTCGACCTGGACCCGGAACACAATCCCTTCTACCAGGCCCAGCAGCGCGCCTATGTTCCCGTGGCCGTCTTTCCGCGGGAGCGCGACACGCGGTTCTTCCGGGGCGATGCCGTCACGCGCACGCTCGATGTCTTCAATGATTCCGTGGCCCGGGCCCGCCTGCGTCTCGGCTGGAACCTCGGCCCGGGTGGGCCGGCCGGTTCGACCACGTTGGTCCTCGAACCCGGCGGCCGTGCCGTGGTCCCCCTGGCCCTCACCGCCGCGGTGGCCCCCGGCACGAGCGTGGCGATCTTCTCCGCCGTCCTGACCGTTGATGGATTCCGCGTCCACGAGGCCCACCAGGCGTGGACGCTGTTCGCGCGCCGGGTCCTCCGCCCGCCTCCCGGCTGGCGCGTCCTGGTTCCCGCCGCGGGGCTCCCGCCCGCCCTGACCGGGCTGGGCTGGCCCGCGCTTCCCGCCGATCCGGCGCGCTGGGATCCCGCCACCGATCTCGTCATCCTCGCCGGAGCCGCTCCCGCCGACCGGGGGGAACCGCCGGGCCCGGGCGGACCGCCGCTCATCGGTAGCCCCTCTCGCGCGGCAGGGCCGGTCACGGCCTTCCTGGCGCACGGCGGGCGCGTGCTCGGGCTGGGAGATGCCGGGGGCGCGCTCGGCCTGACCCTGCTTCCCCGGCCCATCACCATGGCGTTCCCGATGGGGCCGGCCGATCCCCTGCTGGCCGGGATGGAGCCGGAAATGTTCCGGTTCTGGCATCCCGGCCATCGCGTGGCCGACGGCGCTTACGCCCGTCCCGACCACGGCGGCGCCCGCGCGCCCGTGGTCGCCGGCGGCCCCGACGGGCTCGACACCGCCCCTGTGCTCGACCTGGCCTGCGGCCCGGGCCGCGCCATCCTCCTCCCCGCCGCCGTGGCGGAGAAACTGGGGACGGAGCCCGCGGCGTTCGCGCTGTTCCAGAACGCCCTGGACGTCCTCGCCGCCCACCGGCCGCCGGCGGGCGGCACACTGGTGGTCGCCGACGATCCCGCGTTCCTGGCGCGGGTGGCCAGGCTGGGGGTGGTCGCGGATGGCTGGCCCGCGGGCCCCCCGGCGGTGGCGCTGGACCGCACCATCCTGGTGGTGGCGCATGGAGGCGGTCCCGCGATCCGGGCGGCGGGGGCCGCCCTGTCCGCCTGGCTGACGCCCGGCCGCACCTTCTACTGGCACGCGCCCGCGGCGGAGGACTTCGCCCTGCTGGCGCGGGGACTCGGACTGGAGGGGCTGGCGGTCGTCCCGGCCCAGGGACCGGTGACGATCGCCGACCGCGGCGCCCCCGAACTTTCCGGCATCTCGCGCGAGGACCTCCGATTCCTGGCGCCGTCCACCGGAGGCGGCTGGGAACGGGTGGACGCCCCCGATCCCGCCGTCATTGATCGCGCCCTCTTCCCCGCGGGATCACGCGGCCCGGTCAGCCTCCTGCGGGCACGCGACCTGACCCCCGACGGTGAGTACGTGTCCCGTCTCCCCGACGGGTCGGCCATCGGCCTGTTCACCAATGGCGGGGTGACCGGCACCTGCCGCCTCCCCGCCGCGGGCCTGCAGACCGTCACCGTGCGCGCCTCGGGAACCGCGCTGGGTGGAATCTTCCCCGACCTGGTCATCCGCGCGAATGGAGCCGAAGTCGGGCGTGTCTCGCTCAGCCGGAGCGGACCCGCTGATTATCCCGCCCTGGTCCCCCTGCCGGCCGGGTCCGTGTCCCTGGCCGTCGCCTTCATCAACGATGCGGCCGGGGGCGGCGAGGACCGGAACTGCCTGATCCACCGCGTCACGGTCACCCGGGACGCCTGGGCGGCCCGGGGCCTCGGCCTCCTGACCCTGCCGCCGGCGCTGGTGACCGCCACGGCCCCGGGCGGTGGCCGGGTCGTGCTGGATACGGTCCGCTGGGACCGGCCGGGCCCGAACCGGGTCCGGGCCGGCCGGTACGCGTCCGGACTCCTGCGCAACCTGGGAGCCTCATTCACCCCGCCGGAACCCGATCCGGACTGGGTGCCGGCGGCGGCCTTCCGCCAGGTCGGCACGTTCCCGAATTTTTCCACCGGGCCGAGCGGCCTCCAGTTCGGCTCCGAGGGCACGGCGGACGCCGGGTTTGCCTGCGCCACCGCGGGCCGCTATGCGGTTTTCGTGCGGGGTTCCTCCAGCCCGGCGGCCGGTGGGTACGGCCGGGCGCGGATCACCGTGGATGGCCGTCCCGCCGGCGAGGTCGAGGTCGCGGCGGAATCGTCCGAGGTGTTCGGAACGGGAGTGGTCCTGGACCTCGCCGCCGGGCGACACTCCGTCACCGCCGCCTTCACCAACGACCTCTACCGCCCGCCCGAGGACCGCAACCTGACCATCAACGCGGTCGGCTTCCGGCGTCTTCCTTAGAGGTCGTTCAGCCAGCCGAGGAGGCCGCCGGTGACGCCCTTCTTGCGCCCCGATCCGACCCGCGGTGCGGCCGGCCGGGCCGGCTCGGCGCCCTTCACCGCGGCGGCGGGCGCCGGGTCGAAGAGGCCCAACGCCTTGGCCAGCTCGCCTGAATCAATCTGGCGCCACGACTCGACGATGCGCCCGTCCTTGAGCCGGAGGATCTCGATGGCTCCCACGTGCACCGCCCGGTAGGTGGGCGCGGTGCCCTGGTAGGCGGACTTGGAGGTGCCGGTCCACATCGAGCGGATGACGGCGCGCTCGGGTGAGGCGGTCACCTCGAGCACCTCCACCTTGAGGTCCGGGACCGCCACGCGCAATTCCGCCAGCCCGTCCCGAAACCCCTGCAGGGTGGGCGGCTTGCCGGGAAACGGCGCGTGGTCGGTGAACTCCGGCGCCAAATACTCCTCGGTCTTGGCGGCGGTGCCGGCGTTGAAGACCTCGGCCACGAAGGACCGCACGAAATCCTCGGCCTCGCGCGAGGAGGCCGTCGCCATCACGGCGACCGACCCCGGGCTGAACGCGGGTTGGTAGAGGCGGACCTTGCCCCGTTCGATGACCGCCTCAGCGGTCCCGTCCACGTGATCCACGCCCAGCGCCCGCAGGCCATCGAACGCCACCTTGGCCGACCAGCGCAGGCGATTGCCTTCCTGCGTGGTCGGCCCCCGGTCGGTGTGGTAATTGCGCACCACGAGGCCCTGGGCGTACATCCGGATCTGGTCCGGCCCCGTGGCCTGAGTCGTGGGCGTATCCCTGACCACACCGTCGGCCGCGAACCAGGCGACGAAGGCATCCACGTTGCCCGCGTTCAGCGCGCTTTCGAGCTGGTCGAGCACCGCCCCGGGCGTCAGGACGGGCGGGGCCGCCAGAACCGGCTGAGCCGCCAGCGCCAGGATGAGGCCGAGGGCGTTCCTCACTTGAATCCCCCGACCATCCGGGCCAGCGAGGCGCGGACTTCCTCGGAGGTCTTGCCTTCCGCCGTGCCCGCGTTGGTGGCCAGTCCGGTCTCGACATCCACGATGCGGAAGGTCACGACCGTGGCACCCATGAGCGAACCGTAGGTCCCCACCCCGATCAGTCGGGCGTTGAGGAGCTTGCCCAGGTTCGCCGCATCCGCGTCCGAGCCGCCCCCGGCCAGGGCCAACGCCTGCGCCCCGACGGCGGCATCCATGGACTCCCGGTCGATCACTCGCCAGTGACCGGTCGCCATCAATTCCTTGCGGAGGAGGTCGGTGACCATCGCGGCCTCGTTGGCCGGCGTGTTCTGCGCCTTGAGGCTGGAGATAGCGAGCACGGGCGCGTCGGCCGCGGGAGTCCGGGGCGGGGTGACGGCCGCCGCGGAGCGGACGGCGTGCCCGCCACAGCCCAGCGCGGCCAGCAGGGCCAGGGCGGGAACCAGGGGCATAACGATCGGTTGGAGTTTCATGAATGTCCCCCATGCTAGCAGAACGGCCCCACAGCCCGGGAGCCGGTCTGCTATAACGGGCGAATGATTACGGCACGGTCGGCCGCATGACGTCGCTGACGCTCGACCTGCCCGAGAGCGTGCTGGAAACCGTGTCCCGACTCGCCCGGGACCGCAATGTGCCCCGACAGGACATCCTAGCTCAGGCCGTGGGAGCTCTGGCCGCCCGGGCCACGCTGGATGCGGACCTGGTCCGGGCCCGGGACGCCTCCCTGCTCGCGGAGCGTCGCGCCGAGGCGCTGGCCCGCCAGCTGGGGGCGGCCCGCGCCACCGCCACCCGGCTGGCCTCGGACTTGGAGG
>JAHFSL010000067.1:6863-9081 GCA_023265785.1 Candidatus Coatesiibacteriota bacterium
ACACCCGGCGCGAGCGGGACCTGGCCCTGGCGGGCCGGAATGTGGCGCGGATGGAAACCCTGCGCCACCAGGCCGGTGCGACCCGGGACCGGTCGGCATCCGAAGCGGCCCGCCGGGAGGCGGACGATGCCCGCCGCCGGGCGGCCGAGGCGGAGGCGCGCGAACGGGGCAAGGTGGAGGCGGTCATGCGGGACGCCGAGATCGCCAAGCTCCGGCGCCACGCCCAGGACCTGATCGTCCGGTCGCAACAGCTGGACAAGGACCTTGAATATGCCCGGCTGGACGGGGCCCTCAAGGGGCGCAGGCTCGCGGTGCTCGAGCGCCGGCTGGTGGCGGAAACCAGGCGGGCGAAGGACCTGGAGAAGAAGCACCGGACCGCCCAGCGGGACGCCTTCACGGCCGAGCGCCGGGTCGGGGATCTCATGCGGGATCGCGCCACGCTCCGTGAGAACCTCAAGAGTCTCGCGCGACTCCTCAAGGGAGGCACCGCCCGATGAAGGGACCGACGGCGGAAGGATTTCCGAAGAACTTCGTGTGGGGTGCGGCGACCGCGTCCTACCAGATCGAGGGCGCGGCCACCGAGGATGGGCGCGGCCCCTCCGTCTGGGACATGCTCTGCCGCCGGCCCGGGGCGATCTGGGGCGGCCATACCGGCGCGGTGGGCTGCGATCATTACCACCGGATGCCCGAGGATGTGGAGCTGATGCGAACCCTGGGGCTCAAGGGCTACCGGTTTTCGATCAGCTGGCCGCGCATCCTGCCCGCCGGCACCGGCCGGGTGAACCCCAAGGGGCTGGCGTTCTATGATCGGCTCGTGGACGCCCTGCTGGCAGCGGGCATCCAGCCCTGGGCGACGCTCTTCCACTGGGATTATCCCCAGGACCTGTACGACCGGGGCGGCTGGCTCTCGCCCGACAGCCCGAAGTGGTTCGCGGACTACGCCCGCATCGTCGTGCGGGCACTCTCCGACCGGGTGACGCACTGGATGACCCAGAACGAACCCCAGTGCTACATCGGGCTGGGCCTGCGTGACGGCATTCATGCGCCCGGCGAGAAGCTGGGGTGGCGCGAAGTCCTGCTGGCCGCCCACCACTCGATGATGGGCCACGGCCTCGCCGTCCGTGCGATCCGGGCAACGGCCCGCCGCCGGCCGCTGATCGGCGCGGCCCCGGTCGGGTCGCACGTGATTCCGGCCTCGGGATCGGCGCGCGATGTGGCCACGGCGCGCCGCGCCACCTTTGCCGTGGCGGGCCGGACCTACTGGAACACGACCTGGTGGACCGACCCGCTCATCTTCGGCCGGTACCCCGCGGACGGGCTCAAGGCGTTCGGCGCGGATGTCCCGAAGCATTCCCGACGCGACCTGGAAACCATGCGTGCGCCACTGGACTTCTTCGGCGCGAATATCTACCAGTCGGAGGCGGTCCGCGCGGGACGGGGTGGGGCCGCCGAACCGGCGGCGCGGCCCGTGGGCCACGCCCTGACCGCGTACAAGTGGCCGGTCACCCCCGACGCGTTGTACTGGGGGCCGAAGTTCTTCTGGGAGCGGTACAAACTTCCCATCGTCGTCACGGAAAACGGCATGTCCGGCGCGGACTGGGTCGGACTGGATGGCCGGGTGCACGATCACGCCCGCATTGACTACCTGGCCCGCTACCTGATCGCCCTGCGCCGGGCGATCCGGGACGGCGTCCCCGTCCTGGGGTACTTCCAGTGGTCCCTGATGGACAATTTCGAGTGGGCGGAGGGGTTCAAGGAACGGTTCGGGCTCATCCACGTGGACTACACGACGAAGAAGCGGACGCCCAAGGATTCCTACGAGTGGTACCGGGACCTGATCGCCACCAACGGGGCCCTCCTCCCCGCGGACCCGGCCCGGCCATGACGGCGGGACGCGCGGGCGAGGAGCTCTTCCGGGCCATCCAGGACCGGGACGTGAAGCGGGTCCGGGAGATCCTGCGCCGCGACCCGGCGGCCGTCTCCACCAAGGATCCGGAGGGACACTCGCCGGT
Source organism: Candidatus Coatesiibacteriota bacterium (assembly GCA_023265785.1). Lineage (GTDB taxonomy): Bacteria > Oederibacteriota > CAKKQC01 > CAKKQC01 > CAKKQC01 > JAHFSL01. The sequence continues at coordinate 8,876 of JAHFSL010000067.1, forward strand.
CCTGCTGGCGGCCTATGTGGGCGCCCCCGAGATCATCGCCGCCCTCACGGAAGCCGGAGCACCGCTGAACGTGTTCGAGGCCGCGGCACTGGGCCGTACCGACCTGGTCCGCGCCTACCTGGGCATCAATCCCGGCGCGCTGGCCGCCCGGGCCCACGACGGCTGGACGCTCCTCCACCTGGCCTCCTTCTTCGGGCACGAGGAGT
>JAHFSL010000068.1 GCA_023265785.1 Candidatus Coatesiibacteriota bacterium
GAGCGGGGACGCCGGGGCGAGCCGAACCCCAAGATCGGGATCGGGATTGATACGGGCGATGTCGTCGCGGGCAACATCGGGGCGGCCTCGGCGAAATTGGAGTACACGGTAATCGGCGATCCCGTCGGCACCTCCGAGACCTGCATGGGCGTGGCCCGCGATCCCGATGCCGTCGGGGGCCAGGTGCTGATGACCGAGCACACCTGGGCGCTGGTCAAGGATCTGGTCGAGGTGAAAGATGCCCCGCCCATCGAGGTGCACGGCCGCGATCCCCTGCGGGTCTTCGAGATCGCGGGCGTGCGCGGCGGGGCGCCGCTCCCGGCGGCGGCCGCGTGATGGCGGACGCCATGGGGCCCGCGACCTCGCCCGTTCAGGCCCCCCACCGGGGGGTCCGGTTCAGCCTGCGGTGGCGGTTTACGGGATACATCACCTTCCTGACCCTGCTGGTCATGGTCTCAGTCGTCGGCGTCGTGACCCGCGAGATCCGCAAGACGCTGGAGCACCAGATTCAGGAACGCGGTCTCGCGCTCGCGCGCAACCTGGCGGCGTCGTGCGTGGAGCCGATGCAGTTGAAGGACGACCGAACACTGGCCCTGATGCTCTTCGTCAAGGAGTACGTCCAGTCGGGCGGCGGCAAGCCGGCCGTGGACCGGCTGGGTGAGCAGATGACCATGCGGGCCCGCGTCTGGGGCTACGTGCGCCAGCTGGGGCAGGAAGACGATGTCGAGGGGATTCGCAACGAGGGCGTCCTGACCGCCGTTGTGGCAGATCGCGAGTCCACCATCGTCGCCTTCGCCGACGCGCGGGTGGACCCCGCCGAGTGGCTGGACCGGGTGGACCACCCCTACCAGCCGGAGGCCGAGACGGGCCTGCTGTCGCCGGGGGAGGAGGCCCACATCTGGAACAGCCAGTCGCGCGGCGGCATCTACCAGATTGCCGTGCCCATCGTGCCCCCGCGCACCGACCAGCCCGTCGCAGCGGCCGAGCCCGCCGGGGGCGAGGCCGCGAAGGCGACGGGTGTGGCCCCGGCCCCCGGGGCCGCCGTGGCCGGGTCGGCGCAGATCTACGGCACGGTCTACCTGGCCATCAGCCAGGGGCTGGTGCACCGGACCGTCGCCCGCGCGATCGCCGTTCTCATCCTGTTCTCCGTCGGGCTGGTCGCCATCGGCGTGCTCGTGGCGGTGATCATCGCGGCGTTCCTGACCAAGCCGATCCGCCTGCTCCAGCAGGGGGTCCGCGCGATCGCGGGCGGGGACTTCAAGTCGCGCATCGCCATCAAGCGCCGTGACGAGCTGGGCGACCTCACCGATGCGTTCAACGACATGGCGCGCGGCCTCGAGGAACGCGAGGTCATGCGGGGCGCCTTCAGCACCTACGTGTCCAAGGACCTGCTGGCCGAGATCGTCAAGAACCCGGAGGCCATGAAGCTGGGCGGGTCACGCAAGGATGCGACGGTCATGTTCACCTTCTTCGGCAATCACCACGAACTTCCGGGCCTGATGGCCCGGCTCGAACCTGAAGCCATCGTCGGGATCATCAATGCGTACCTGGAGGTCCAGGCCACGCTCATCGCCAAGCACAAGGGCCACCTGGACAAGTTCGTGGGCGAGGAAGTCATGGGCGTCTGGGGCACGGCTCCCGTCATCCCCGACCACGCGGAATGGGCCGTGCGGTGCGCCGTGGCCATCCAGGAGGAGGTCGCCAAGCTCAACGTGCGCCGGGCGCGCGAGGGGCTCATGACCACCGACATCTCCATCGGGATCAACTCGGGGTCCATGGTCGTGGGGAACATGGGCTCGGCCGATGGGAAGCGCGACTACACGGTCATCTCCTCCGACGTCAATTTCGCCGCCCGGCTTTCCGGCGCGGGGGCGGAGATCCACGGCGGCGAGGTCTGGCTTGGCGAGAACACCTTCCAGGCCGTGCAGGGCCTCGTGGAAATAAGGGAAAAGCGGATGGTGTCCTTCAAGGGCATCGCCGGCGCCCAGCCCGTGTATGTGCTCGCGGGAATGAAGGGCGCGGCCGTCCCGGCCGGGCGGTGAGGGGGACGGGTGGTCATGCGCACGGCCAAGCGCGGCTCCCTATAATGGGCCCAGGAACCACGCCATGACATCCGCCGACCGGCTTCACGACAAACTCGGCAACCTCGGGTATTCCCGCGAGGACTGCCGGGTGCTGACCGACCAGCTGGACCGCGTCCGGTACCTCAAGGACCTGCGCGGGGCGGTCATCCTGGCCCACAACTACCAGCGTCCCGAGCTCTTCGAGGTGGCGGACGCCATCGGCGACTCCCTGGCGCTGTCCCGCAAGGCCGTGGAGCTGGAGGGCGACGTCATCGTGTTTGCCGGCGTGCACTTCATGGCCGAGACCGCCAAGATCCTGAACCCCGCGCGCACGGTCCTCCTGCCCAACCCGGCCGCGGGCTGTTCGCTGGCCGACATGGCCGAGGCGGACGCGGTGGCGGCGCGGGTCGCCGACCTGCGCGGGCGGTACCCGGACCTGGCGGTCGTGTCGTACGTGAACACCACCGCCGCGGTCAAGGCGCTCTCCGACGTGTGCTGCACCTCGGCCAACGCCGTCGAGATCGTGAACGCCCTGCCCAACCGGCAGGTCCTCTTCATTCCGGACCGGAACCTGGCCGCGCACGTACAGGCGCACACGGACAAGATGGTCATCGCGTGGGACGGCCACTGCTATGTGCACCAGCAGGTGACGCCCGAGGCGGTCGGCGCGATGAAGCGCCAGCACCCGGATGCCAAACTGCTCGTGCATCCGGAATGCCGACCGGACGTCGTGGCGCTGGCCGACGCGGTCCTGTCCACCGAGGGCATGGTGACCTACGCCCGGAAAAGCGAGGCTGCGCGGTTCATTATCGTGACCGAGTGCGGCCTGTCGGACCGGCTGTACCTGGAGATGCCCGAAAAGACCTTCTACCGCGCCTGCCAGCTCTGCCGGTACATGAAGGCGAACCGGGTGGAGGACCTCGTGGCCTCGCTGGAGCGGATGCAGTTCGAGATCACGATGCCGGAGGACACCCGGGTGCGGGCCGAGCGGGCGGTGAACCGCATGCTCGAACTGGGGGGCGGCGCGCCCCGACCGGCACCCCGCGTGCCCGTCCTGGCCTGACGGCAAGCGAATTCCGTGCCGACCGAACCGGACATCCTCCGCGCCCTTGCGGCGGTCCGCGATCCCGACCTGCACCGGGACATCGTGGCGCTGGGGTTCATCAAGGACTTGGCCGTGGCCGGCGGGGTGGTGTCATTCCGGGTTGAACTCACCACCCCCGCCTGCCCCGTCAAGGACCAGCTGAAGGAGGAGGCCGAGCGTGCCGTGGCCGCCCTGCCGGGCGTGACCCGGGTGGTGGTGACGATGGACGCGAAGGTGAGCGGCCCCGATCCGGCGTCGCGCAAGGGAATGCTCCCCGGCGTCCGCCACATCGTGCCGGTCGCCTCGGGCAAGGGCGGCGTGGGCAAGTCCACGGTCTCCGCGAATCTCGCGGTCGCGCTGGCCCGCAGTGGCGCCCGGGTCGGCCTGCTCGACCTGGATGTCTACGGCCCCTCCATCCCGGCCATCATGGGGATCGTCGAGCCCCCGCAGGTGGCGGGGGACCGGCTGGTGCCCGTGGTGGCGCACGGGGTCACGGTCATGTCCATGGCCTTCTTCATGAAGCCGGACGAGGCGACGATCTGGCGTGGCCCGATGCTTCACAAGGTCGTCGAGCAGTTCCTGACCCAGGTGGAGTGGGGCGAGCTCGACTACCTCCTCGTGGACTTCCCGCCCGGGACGGGCGATATCCAGCTCTCGCTGTGCCAGATGATGCCGCTGACCGGCGCGGCCATCGTGTCCACCCCGCAGGATGTGGCGCTGAACGTGGCCAGCAAGGCCATTACGATGTTCGAGCGCCTGCGGACCCCCGTGCTGGGCCTCATCGAGAACATGTCCTACTTCATCTGCCCCCACTGCGACCAGCGCGAGGACATCTTCGGGCACGGCGGCGCAAGGGCGGCGGCGGCCGCGCGGAACCTGCCGTTCCTCGGCGAAATCCCGCTGGCCACGCCGGTGCGCCAGAGCGGCGACGCGGGCGTGCCCATGACGGCCGCGGCGCCGGAAACCCCGCTGGCCAAGGCGTTCTACGGCGCGGCGCGCGCCCTGGCCGCGCAGGTCAGCATCCGGACGGCGGCCGGGGCAGACCCCGCCATCGCGGTGACCTTCTAGTGGCGGCCACCACGGTCCCGGCGCCGGTTGAGATCGGGCGATCCGGCGAGCATGATCTTCGGGTGGTCTGGGGCGATCACCACGAGAGCATCTACCCCGCCCGGGCCCTGCGGCTGGCCTGCCCGTGTGCCGCCTGCGTGGATGAGATGAGCGGCCGGGCCCTGCTGGATCCGGCGTCGGTCCCGGTGCATGTCCACCCGGTCCGGGTCGGGCTGGTGGGCCGCTACGCGGTGCACCTGGCGTTCAGCGACGGCCATGCCTCCGGCATCTTCTCCTTCGAGCGGCTCCGCGCCCTGTGCCCGTGCCCGGCGTGTCGGCCCGTATGATCCAGGCGCGGGTGGACCCCAAGCGGTTGGCGGGCATCACGCGCGGGCCCCTCCCCGGGTCGCGCAAGGTCTACCGGCCGGGCGAGCGGTTTCCCGGCCTCAAGGTGCCCGCCCGCGAGATCGCGCTCACGCCGCCCCATGCGCCCGTGACCGTTTACGACACGTCAGGGCCGTTCACCGACCCGCAAGCCGACATCGACATCCGGCGGGGGCTGGCGCCCATTCGCCGGGCCTGGCTGGAGGCGCGCGGCGACACCGAAGTCCTGGAGAATCTCACTTCGGCCTGGGGCCGCAAGCGGGCGGCCGATCCGGCGCTGGCCGACGTGAGGTTCGGGGCGGTCCCGAATCCCCGCCGCGCCCGGACGGGCCGGGCCGTCAGCCAGATGGCCTACGCGCGCGCCGGGACGATCACCGCCGAGATGGAATTCATCGCGATCCGGGAGGGGTTGAGCGCCGAAACGGTCCGGGACGAGGTGGCGCGCGGCCGGGCGGTCATCCCGGCCAACATCAATCATCTCGAATTGGAGCCGGTCATTATCGGGCGGAATTTCCTGGTCAAGATTAACGCCAATATCGGCAACTCGGCCGTGACCTCCGGGATCGAGGAGGAGGTGGAGAAGATGGTGTGGGCGATCCGCTGGGGCGGCGATACGGTGATGGACCTGTCCACCGGCCCCAACATCCACGAGACCCGCGAGTGGATCCTGCGCAACAGCCCGGTGCCCATCGGGACGGTGCCAATCTACCAGGCCCTCGAAAAGGTGGGCGGCCGGGCGGAGGAGCTGACGTGGGAGCTCTACCGGGACACCCTGATCGAGCAGGCCGAGCAGGGCGTGGACTACTTCACGATTCACGCCGGCGTCCGCCTGCCCTATATCCCGCTCACCGCAAAGCGGCTCACGGGCATCGTTTCGCGCGGGGGGGCGATCATGGCCAAGTGGTGCCTGGCCCACCACCAGGAGTCGTTTCTCTACACCCGGTTTGCGGAGATCTGCGAGATCATGGCCGCCTACGACATCACCTTCAGTCTGGGGGACGGCCTGCGCCCCGGCTGTATCCAGGATGCCAATGACGAGGCGCAGTTCGCCGAGCTGGACACGCTCGGCGAGCTGACCCGCGTGGCCTGGGAACGAAATGTCCAGACCATGATCGAAGGGCCCGGCCATGTGCCGATGCACCTCATCAAGGAGAACATGGACCGCCAGCTGGCCATCTGCCAGGAGGCACCCTTTTACACCCTGGGCCCGCTCACCACCGATATCGCCCCCGGGTACGACCACATCACCAGTGCGATCGGCGCCGCCATGATCGGATGGTACGGGACGGCCATGCTCTGCTATGTCACGCCCAAGGAGCACCTGGGGTTGCCGGACCGCGACGACGTCCGCGAGGGCGTCATCACCTACCGGATTGCCGCGCACGCGGCCGACCTGGCCAAGGGCCACCCGGGCGCGCAGGGGCGCGATGACGCCCTGTCCCGCGCCCGGTTCGAGTTCCGCTGGGAGGACCAGTTCCGCCTCTCGCTGGACCCCGAGCGCGCCCGGGCCTTTCATGACGCCACCCTGCCCAGCGATGCGGCCAAGGTGGCCCACTTTTGCTCCATGTGCGGGCCCCACTTCTGCTCGATGAAGATCACCGAGGATGTGCGGGCGTACGCCGCCGCGCACGGGGTGGACGGCGCGGAGGCCCTCCGGCGCGGGCTGGCCGAGAAGGCGGACGAGTTCCGCCGCACCGCGGCCGCCGTGCCCACCCGGTGACGCGCGGCCGCCGGGCGCGCGCGGCGGGCGACCGCCGGCTGGAAACCCTGACGCGGGAACTGCTGACGATTGTGGGTGAGGACCCCGCGCGCGAGGGGCTCCGGCGGACCCCCGGGCGGGTCGCCCGCGCCTGGCGTGAGCTCACGGCCGGGTACGGGACGGACCTCAAGCGGCTGGTGAACGGCGCGGTCTTCTCCGCCCCGGATTCCGAGATGGTGGTGGTCAGCGACATCCAGTTCTACTCCCTCTGCGAGCACCACCTCCTGCCGTTCTTCGGCAAGGTCCATGTCGCCTACATCCCGGACGGCCGGATCATCGGCCTCTCCAAGATTCCGCGGCTGGTGGAGGCCTACGCACGGCGCCTGCAGGTGCAGGAACACCTCACCTCCCAGCTGGCGGCCGCCCTCGAGGAGGCCATCGCCCCGCAGGGTGTGGGCGTCATCGTGGAGGCCCGGCACCTGTGCATGGAGATGCGGGGCGCCCGGAGCATCGAGTCCCCGACGAAGACCTCCGCCATGCGCGGAATCTTCCGGTCCGACGCCCGCACCCGGAAGGAGTTCCTGGACCTCCTCCAGCACCAGTCCAGGTGAGATGAGGGTGGCTTCGCGCAATGGGCCCGGCTGTGCCGGGGCCATTGCGGCCGTTGAGGCGTCGCGTTCCCGATCAGGTTGGATGCGATGACGGCCGCGCAATATATAGGATGGGTGCGGTATGACCTGCTGTCGTACCAGGGATTCAAGCTGGTGAAGCGCGAGTTCCCCGAGCTGTGGGGGAAGGCCCGGATCTTCGACGAGGCCGTGGCCATCAACCGGATGGGCCGGTACCGCATCCCCGGGGCCGTCATCACCCTGTTCCTCGCCGCCCTGGCCGTGGCCACCCGCCGCGCCGGCGTGACCCAGGGCACCGACCTGCCCGTCCTCGTCTCCGCCGCCGCCATGCTGGTCGTCCTCGTCGCCGCACTCGCCGTGGCGTCCGTCTCGACGGTCCTCCTGTGCTTCAAGGCCGCGGACGACCTGCCCATGATGGAACTCATGGCCGACCTGGGCCGGGTCAAGGCGCTCATTCCCAGCCCCGGGGCGGTGGATGCTTTCGAGTATTACGGCGCGCTGGTCCTGGTGTTCGAGAAGCCGCTGGCCTCGGCCAAGCGCGACAAGCTGATCAGCATGCGCCAGGCCTCGCCGCTGGGGCGGATGGTGACCGACCTCTGGATCGTGGAACTCGACGCCGGGACGATCTACGCGCTGGATGTGCCCTGGACCATCCGAAAGTTCGTGCCGCCGCTCCAGGACGTCATCGGGCGCAAGAACGACGCGCCGCCCGTGGCCGAACCGGCGGAAGTGTTCGGCCAGCGGGGCGCCCGGACGGGAGTGGCCTGGGTCACGCTGGGGCTCATCGCCTTCATGACGGTCCTGCATGTCGGGCTCCATACCGTCCATGCGGAGACCATCGAACTGCACCTCCTGCGGGCCGGCGCCGAGAGCACCAAGCTCGTCCAGGCGGGCGAGTGGTGGCGGCTGATCACCTCCATGTACCTGCACATCAGCTGGGACCACATCGGGTGGAACCTCGTGATCTTCTTTGAATTGTCCCGGGGCGTGGAACAGCTGTTCGGGTCGGCGTGGACGATGGCCCTCTTCGTCCTGACCGGCCTGCTGGCGAACCTGGTGTCCATCGCGGCGGTGGGCGACACCGGACTCGGGCTGGGCGCCTCGGGGGCGATCTGCGGCAGTGGCGGGATCCTGATCGGGGTCCTCCTGTTGCGCAGCCGGAACCTGTCAGTGCGGTACCGCAGTCACCTCTACCTGGCCGGCATCATGCTGGTCCGGATCATCTACATGGGCTTCGCCCACAACCCGCTGAACGCGGGCGGCAACTGGGCTCACCTGGGCGGGGCGCTGGCGGGCCTGCCGTTCGGGCTGTTCCTGCCCTTCAAGGGGGAAGAGAAACCCAGTCCGTGGCGCGGCGCGCTCTGGGGTGCGGCGGCCACGGCTCTCACCGTGATCGCGTGGGGGATGGTGGGCCTCGTGTCATGGAACTGGCAGCCGGCCGAGTTCACGACCTGGCGGTCGCCGGAGGTCCGGGCCATCGTGGAGGTGCCCGATGGCTGGTGGGGGCGGGAGCGGCGCGGCCACGGCGAGGCCGTGGTCACCAACTGGCTGGGCGCGGGGGTGCAGTTCGACCATGGCTACGACGACATCGCGGGCATCTTCGAGTGGCCGGCCTACGCCCTGCGGGACTATATTTACGGGAAGGCGCGCAAGATGCGCGGCGGGGAGAAGAGCAATTTCTGGCGGTACCCGGAGGAGGCCACGGTGGAGCTCGAGCTCAAGGACCTGGAGCCTTCCTTCACGACCTTCGCGGAGGGCAAGGCGCTCCGGGTCACCTACCGGCTGGCGACCTCGGTCACGATCTGGCACTATTTCCTCTTTCCCGAGCGGTGGGGGGACACGATGGAGGTGGAGGATTACTTCCTGCCCCTCAAGGAGGGCTACCTGCACGCCTCCTTCCTGTGTCAGGACCGTGATCGCGAGTACTACCGTCCCATCTTCGGGCGGATTCGCAACACCCTGAAGACCATGGAGCAGCCCGCGGACTGGATCCCCAAGGCCTCCACCGCCCCGTCAGCCGGGGCGGCCGGGTACTGACCTGACGCGGCGCGGGCGCGAGGCAGGCGCGGGGGTCCTGCCCTTGGCCGGCCTGCTCGCGGCGGCCGCCGCGCTCCAGCTCCTGCTGGGCCTCGCACGGTCCGCCGCGCTGGCCCGCTGGCTGGGGGCCGCGGAG
>JAHFSL010000441.1 GCA_023265785.1 Candidatus Coatesiibacteriota bacterium
CCCCTTGCGGGCCAGGGCCAGCAGGGCGGTGAGGTCGGTTTCGGAGAAGGGGGAGCGCTCGGCGGTTCCCTGGATCTCCACCAGCCGACCGGACGCCGTCATGACGATGTTCATGTCCACATCCGCACCGGAATCCTCCACATACGGAAGGTCCAGCACCGCCTGGCCGCCGACGATTCCGACGGAAACGGCCGCAACGGGTTCCGCGAGGGGATCCCGGGCGATGGCCCCGGTCTTGAGCAGGCCGCGGATTGCCAGGGCCAGCGCCACCCAGCCGCCGGTGATGGCGGCGGTGCGGGTGCCGCCGTCCGCCTGCAGGCAGTCGCAGTCCACGATGATCGTCCGCTCGCCGAGCGCCGCGAAGTCGGTGACGGACCGCAGGGCCCGGCCGATCAGCCGCTGAATCTCCTGCGTCCGGCCCTCCGGCCGCCCCCGGGTGATTTCCCGCGGCGTGCGGGTTGAGGTGGCCCGCGGGAGCATGCTGTATTCCGCGGTGACCCAGCCGCGCCCCTTGCCCTTGAGGAAGGGCGGCACCTCCTCCTGGACCGAGGCCGTGCACAGGACCCGGGTCATCCCGGCGGTGATCAGGGCACTGCCCTCGGCGAACGGGGCGGCGCCCGGTTCGATCGTCACGGGTCGGAGGTCTCCGGGCTGGCGCCCGTCAGTGCGCATTCCGACCATCATACGCGGGTTTCAGAAGCCCAGCGAGAGCGGGACCCGCTCGGAGGGGAAGGCGGACAGGCCCAGCCCGGCCGAGAACCGCCATTCGCCGCTGGCCGACCGCTGGACGGACCCCACGAGCTCCCAGCAATGCAGGTTGCGGGTCAGCGTGGCCGTCACCCAGGGGACCCGGTGCGCCGCGAGGTCCCATTGGCCCGCGGCGGTGGCCCGGACCCTGGCCCCGATGGGAAAGCCCACGCTCCCGTCCAGCGTGAGGATCCGGCGGACGCCCAACCCGGCATCCTCGAAACTTCCTCCGTACAGAGCCTGGGCGAGACGGTAGTCACGGCCCGTCGTCGTGGCCACGGGCAGGGCCAGCCGGTTGTTCGTGTACCGGGGCTGAAGCCGAAGAAAACTCCCGGTTGGTGTCTCGCGTCCCAGGGTGGCGGAGCCCTCGGCACCGCGCCAGGACCGGAGGGCCAGGTCGTAGTCCGCCCGTCCCGAGACCGCCAGCCAGGGAGCGGGCGCGCCCTCGAGTTCAGGGACCACGGGACCCCACCGCCGCAGACCCGCATCCTGCCGGTTCCGGAGGTCGTAACTGGTGGAGATGCCGGCCAGCCCGGAGGTTCCGAACCGCCGGGAGAGCCGGGCCCCGGTGCGGTGGGACTCCAGGCCGTGGTAGCTGTAGGGATCGTAGCCGATCTTGTTGAGCCGGGCCGCGAGACTGTGGGTCAGCTCGGCTTCGGCGCCCAGCCCGATACCCCGGCGCAGCGACGCGGCGGTCTCGCCGCGCACGACGGTGCCTCGATTGGCATCCTCGAAGGCGGAGCCCAGCGCGGCCCCCGGGTCGGCGGGCAAAACCCGGTCGCCGCGGTCGCGCCAGAGGACCGAGAGCCGGGGCGTCAGGGTCGCGGCGCCTACTCCCGGCAGACGGCCCGCCAGCTCCAGGGCCGGGGTGACGCCGACGCTTCCCACGTACCACCCGTTCTGCCAGGAGTAATTGCGGCCAGCCGTCGCCCCGGCCGAGATGGAGAGGCCCCGGGCCAGCGGGACGGGACGGCCGGTCAGGGAGACCCGCGGCGCGTTGACGGTGGACAGCGCGTACCGGCTCTCGCCCGTGGAGGACCGGCTGACATGCAGGGTCTCGGTCCGTTCCGCCTCGATCGCCAGGTCGGCCTGCGCAAAGCCGCGCGAGAGGAGCGCGGTGGCGCGCCGTTCGCCGGCGGTGGGGGGAAGCCCCAGGCGGATGAGGCCGTACTCGGCGCGCTCCTGCGGGTCGCTCAGCAGGTCCCCGCGCACCGCCAGCCGCGCACCCAGGGGTACCTCGAGGTTCCCGTCCCCGGTGAGCTCCCACCGTTCGCGGCGACCGTCCGGCCGCAGGGGAACGCGCTCGCGGATGCCCCAGCCGTGCAGGCGGAGGAGGCGCCCGGTCCCGCTGGCCGTGATTTCCTGGGTCACGCCCCCGCCCCACCCCTGCCGCTCGAAGAAGTCGGCGTGCACCTGGCCCGGGGCCCGGCGGTGGAAGGAGTAGGCGGGCGAGGCGCGGACGAAGGCTCCGAGGGCGCGCGTCCGCCCCACCTGCGCTTCGAACGGCAGGCGGAATTCGTGGAGCGGCGTGGCGAGGACGGGGAGCCAGAAGATCGGCGTGGTCCCGACCACTAGCGTGACCGAGGTCGCCAGGAGGTCGCGCTGGAGCCGGATTCGGACCCGCCGGCAGCGGATGGCGTAATGGGGTCGGGCGGCATCGCACGTGGTGATCAGCCCCGGCTGGACCACGACCGTGTTCTCCTCGGGCTGTTCAACCTTCGGTCCCCGGCACCACCATGGCCCGGTCTGCAGGACGACGTCTTCCACCTCCCCGGTCCGCGTCCGGAGATTGAAGACCATGCGCGTGCCGGTCGCATGGTAATCCTCGCCCAGCCAGACCAAGTGGCCCTCGGCCGTGATGGTATTCCGTGCCAGGTCCACATGGATGGTGTCGGCCAGAATGGTGCTTCCGACGGCGGTCACCCGCACATGTCCCCGGAGCTCGACCCGCCGCTCCTTCTCGAGGTATTCGACCTCATCCGCCTGCTCCAGGTGGATCACGGTGCCTGACGCGGTGGGCGGGAGGGCCGCGGCCCGTGCGGGCCGGGCGGACCACAGCGGGATCAGCAGGAGGACGGGAACCCAGCGTGCCCGGCGGAGGCCGGCCACTTCAGACGATCGCGGTTTCGGCCTGCGGATCGAAGAAGTGCGCCTTCGCCATGTCGAAGACGATGTCAATGTCCTG
>JAHFSL010000069.1 GCA_023265785.1 Candidatus Coatesiibacteriota bacterium
ATCGATCTCCCCTCCGGCATGGTGACCGGGCCGGGCGCGCTGGCCGTGGACCCGACGGGGGCTGTCGCGGTGGCGGCATCGAGCGTGAGCGGAACCTTTGACGTCTGGGCCGCGCGCCTCTCGCCGGCATTCGTCCCTGCCTGGACCCAGGTCTATGACTCCGGGTACGGGGATCGGCCGGGTCAGGTGGGGGTGGATTCATCGGGTCGCGTCTACATTGCGGCGACCGTTGCGTACGGTCGAAACAGAACCTACTCATGGGATGACATCCTTGTCAGGCGTTACGCCACCGGCGGGGGAACCGATTGGACCGTCTTCATTGACGGTCCTCCCCGACGGGACCTCGAGCACGTGTTGCCGTTGAGCGGCGGGCGGTCTCTCGTCTCGGGCGTGAACGAAGACCGGGCCGCGGTGGTGATCGCCGGCGCCGACGGCCAACTCCAGGCCCAGGCCCAGTACACCGACCCGACCATCTCGCAGGACACCGGAACGGCTCCCGCGGCTGCCGGCGCGGGCCGATTCTGGGTGGCCACGGGCGGCCACGCCGCCGGAACGTTCAACGGCCAGGTCCGGCTCCTGCGCTACGACGACCACGCCGTCCTTCAGCAAACCGTGGTGTTCAATGCCATTCGCGACTTGTACGAGGCGAGATGCCTCGCGGTTGACGCGGGGGGCAACGTGCTGGCCCTTGGGGATTTCAATTCCGCGACCGTCTTTGACGACTACATGATTCTGTGGAAGACCGACTCCGCTGGCAATGTGGCGTGGAGCCGGACGTTTCAGACCGGGAGTTTCGGTTACGAATGGCCCAACGGGCTGGCGGTGGATGATGCCGGGAATGCCTATGCCCTGTCGTGGGACGACTCGAGTGCGGATCACAAAATCGCCATCACGAAATTCTCCCCGGCCGGTGGCCGGTTGTGGACGAAGACCTACGGCACGGGTGGCGCCACGCTCGAGGCAAACGCGGCGGTCGTCGCCGACGGCAACCTGTACGCGGCCGGGGCGAAAAGCTCGGGGAGCGGGTACGACGGATTACTCATGCGGCTCGATCTCGACGGGAATCTCAAGTGGGAGCAGTTCACCTCGGAGGCGGGCATGGACTTCATCACGGGGGTGGCGGTGGACGTGACCGGCGGGATCGGGACATCGGGTTTCCACTTCGCCGTGCCGGGCCAACCCTACACGGGCGTGGCGCTGGGATGGGGATTCGACGGTTCGGTCCGGTGGTCCACGCAGGTGAGCGACGGAAACCGGAATATCTTCCTGCTCGATGACTGCTTTGACGATGCCGGGCAGTTCCTGGCGGCGGGGTCCTCGGATGCCGAAGGACTCCTCCTCCGGTTCGGCGCCAGGCCGCCCGCCCTGGATATTCTGGCGGGAGAGGGCAAAACGGCGATGGTCTATCCCAATCCTGTCACCCATGACGAGGCGCGGATTGCGCTTGCGCTCAAGGGTGATGCGAGTGAGATTCTCGTGGATATCTACAACTCCGGGTTCCAGCGGGTTTTCACCGGCCGGTGGGCGAATGTGCGCGTGCCCGAAGCGGTGCTCACCATTGACGGTGTGGGGAAATGGGCACCCGGCCGGTATCTGGTGCGGGCACTGGCGACCCTGCAAGGCGGGGAGAAGCAGGCCCTGGCCCCGATAAAACTCGTCGTCAAACGATGAACCGGGGGCCGCGCTGGGCCGCGCTGGCGGTGGTCCTGGCCGCAGGTCGGGCGGCGGGTCAGCCCGTGCGCGAGTCCGCCGAGGTGCAGGGGCCGGCCAAGACCCGGGCAGCGTTCCTCACCCTGGGTGGCGGGGCCCGGTCGGCGGCGCTGGCTGACGCCTTCGTGGCGACGGCCGATGATGCGTCGGCCGGCTGGTGGAATCCTGCCGGGCTGGGTCGGCTTACGGAGCCCGCAGCGCTGATTCAGCACGGCCTGCTCGGAAACGGCATTTCGCTGGCCTGCGCGGGCGGGGCATTCCGGATCGGGCCCGGCGTCATGGGGCTCAACCTCCTCGCCTACGGATTCGGGGCTTACGATCTCCGGGATGACACGGGGATGAACCTGGGTTCGGCAAGTGACTGGGATTTCGCGACCACGCTTTCCTGGGGGATGGCCAACCCGCATTGGGCGGGAGGGAATGGTTGGTCGGGACTCTCTCTGGACCTGGTGAAGGAATCCATCGGGACCGTCATGGTCGCGGGGTCTCTGGGGTCCATCTACCCCATCGGGGATCGTCTTCGAGTCGGCGTTGCCCTCCTGCACCTGGGGGCAGGCGCCCAGGGCGGCTCGCTCCCGGCCTCGGCCCGGGTGGGCGCGGCCTATGAAACCCCCTGGGCCTGGCATCCGGTAGCATCGCTGGATGCCATCGTGGGGCTCGGCGGCCAGCCTTTTGGCGTGGCGGTTGGCGTCGAGGCGAAGCCGACCTCGTTCGCCGCGCTCCGGCTTGGCTATGCATGGCACCCGGACGACCAGGGCCTGGGGCCCCTGGCCGGGCTGGCGGCGGGTCTCGGGTGCACCTTCCGGTCGTTCGGGATCCAGTATGCGTTCCGACCAGCCGGCGAACTCGCTCCGCTCAAGAGCGTTGGGGCAGGCTTCGGCCTCGCGATGGTGCACCGGATCGCCCTGACCTACGGCGTTCCACCGGCTGCGTCGCGATCCTCCCCGGAAGTGGCGACCCTCACCGACACCGTGCCCGCACGCGCCGGCTCAACGCCGGCCACCGCGGTCCAGCCGGCCGTCTCGCCCGGCGACACGGCCTACCGGGCGGCGGCCGCCGCGTATGCCGCGGGGAAGATTGACACGGCCTGGGTGCAGGCCTACGCGGCGCTCAAGGCCGATCCCGCCCATTGGCAGGCGTGGCAGGTAGTCGGAAACTGCCAGTATGCGAAGGGGGATGTTCCCGGGGCCCTGGTGTCGTTCCACCGATCCCTCGATCTGCATCCGGACAATCCAGCCTTGCGGGGATTCGTGGAGGCGGCGGAGAAGGCGAAGCCGCACTGATCGGGGCGGTCGCGGGGGAGACCGGCGACCGGTAAGATTGCGGATATGACCAAGGTTCCCGCCCCGCTGACGGCATTCGAATCCCGGGTTGTCATGACCTGCGTGCCGGCGGGGTCGCGGATCACCGGAGCGGCCTACTTTCGCCACCACTCCTACCCGTGCCCCATTCGAGTTACCGTCCGGGTCCCGGGCGGGGCGATGCGGTCCGTGGTGGTGCGGTCGGTGCGGCATCCCCAGGGCCACATCGAGCGCGAGGTCGGGCTGTACCCGGTGCTGGCCCGGCTGGGCCTGCCGGTCCCGCACCTGCTGGCCGGGCCCCGGGCCGACCGGTCCGCATCACCGCGCCGGCCGCGGATCGTGGTCAGCCTCCTGCCCGGGATCAACCTCCAGCAGATGGGCGAGCGCGGTGGAGCGCACCGCGCGCGGGCGGCGCGGCTGGTCGTGACGGCCGTGCGGCGGCTGCACGCGCTGACGTCCGCCATCCGGCGCGACCCCGTCGAACGGATCATTCCCCGCGGCGGGCTGGCTTCCCACCTCAACACCATCCTGCGCAAGGAAGGTCCGTGGCAGGGGGAGCCGTCCTTCCGGGACGCGGCGCGGCGCCTGCGGCCCGCGCTGGAGCGCATTCGGACCCCCCTCGTCTTTTCCAACGGCGACTACCAGCCGGCGAATTTCCTGGCGCTGGGTGGACGGCTTTCCGGGTTTCTTGACTTCGAATTCGCCTGGTTTGAGGACCCGCTCTACGGGTTTGCCAAGTACCCCATCTACGACATCGCCCCGCTGAACCGGGCCGGGGTCGTGAAGCGCTATCTCCGGGCCGCGGGGTTCACCGACCGCGACTTCGCCCCCCGGCTCGCGCTTGGCTGTCTCGCCACCCTGTCCCGCGAAGTGGGAGTGACCGGGGGCAACGAGCGGTACCGCCGCCACATCCTGCGGCTCCTGGAGGCCAGCCTGGGCCGGCTCTAGATTTCGAGGTCGGCGAGGATGGGGTAGTGGTCGGAGGGCGTGCGGCCGGAGAAGGTGCGCAGGTCCACCCGGGCGGCGCGGGTCCGGATGGCACCCCGGGCCAAGATCCAGTCAATGCGGTAGTTGCGGTGGGTGAGGACATGCTCGGGATAGTGGGCGAACTGCGGGACCGCGTCACAGGTGTCGTGCATCCATTTTTCCAGCATCGGCATATTGTCCAGGGGAAGGGCGGTGATGGGGTGGAAGGCGTTGAAGGTGACAACCCCCTCGTCTGCTTGGCCCGCGGCGTACCAGGTGTCGGTGAACCCGCCCGGGCCGGTGATCCACCGATGCGCCTCGCACCCGCCCGCGCAATTGAAGTCGCCCACGAGCACGAGCGGCAGGTCACCCGCAATTCCGCGAAGTTCCGCGGACAGGCATTTGACCGAGGGGAGCCACGCCTCACCGGCCGTGTCGGTGTGGACGACGGCGTAAACGAGGTCGCGGCCGGTTGTGCGATCTTTCAATCGTGCCCAGACGCATGAGCGCGCGCCCCAATCCTGCTTCCAGGTGATACTGCCCGGCACCCGCGGGGTGTCGGAGAGCCAGAAGACACCGTCGGTGATCCGGTCAAACCGGTCGGTGCGGTAGAAGAGGCCCTGCCAGTGCGGCTCCCGGCCCAGCGTGTCCTCGCGGCTGTACCCGATGGCCGTGCGACCGCCGCCGAAGGCCGCCCGGAGCTCGTTCCATTGACCGGCGGTGGGCTCCTGCACTCCGAGGAGGTCCGGGTCATCGCTCCGGATCACCTGCAGGGCGAGGTCCTTGCGCCGGTCCCAGTGATTGGGGCCGTCGTTGGCGATCGCGGTCCGGAGGTTGAAGGTCATGACCCGCAAGGCCGCGGCCTGTCCCGTCATGCGGATCGCTCGAGCTGTTCCCTCGTGACGGCGTACAGCGGCGGGAGGCCGGTGAAGAACCGCCGGAGCTCTTCGCAGGCGAGTTCCCCGATCTTCCGCCGGCCCCGGCCCACCGACCCGGCGATGTGCGGGGTCAGGGTGAGGTTGGGACAGCCGTAGAGGGGCGAGTCCGGCGGGGGCGGCTCGGGGTCGGTGGTGTCCAGGAACGCCCAGATCCGGCGTTTCTTCAGTTCCGCGATGAGGGCCGCCTCATCCACCAGCGCGCCGCGGGAAGTGTTGATGATGATTGATCCGTTCTTCATGAGGGCCAGCCGGGCACCATTGACCAAATGGCGGGTGGTGAACAACGTGGGCGCGTGCAGGCTGATGATGTCGGACCGCCGGAACAGGTCGGAGAGTTCCACGCGGGTGGCGCCCAGCGCGCGCGCCTCTTCCTGCGTGACGGACGGGTCGAACAGGAGCAGGTTGACATCAAAGTGGCGCAGGAGTTCCATGACCGTGCGCCCCACCTGGCTGGCGGAGACGATCCCGACGGTGCACCCCCGCAGGTCGTCGGGCGGCCGGTGGCCCCAGACATTGTTCCACTCGCCCGTGGCGGTCTGGGCGGCCAGTTCCATGACATTCTTGCGGCCCACAATCATGAGGGCGATGGTGTAGTGGGCGACATCAATGGCGATGACATTGGCGGCCGTCGTGACGACGATTTTCCGCTTCCAGATCTCCTCGGAAACATACGGCTTCACGGAGCCGGCGGCGTGCGCCATGATGCGCAGGCCGTTGGCCGCGCGCAGGACCTCGGGCGTGAGGGACGGACTGCCCCATGAGGTCAGGCACCCATCGGCGGTGGTCAGCATGTCCGCCGCCTGTTCGGGCGTCAGCTGGTCCTTGCCCTTGGGCCAGACCAGGTCAAAGAGGCGCTTCAGGTTCGTGATGGTGTGCTCGTCCAGGACCTGCCGCTCCAATTCTGGATTGAGCAGGATCGCCACGGTGGGCTTGCCGCCGGTGGCCATGGCGCGCTAGCCGGCGTGCTTGGCGCGCACGGCGGCATCCTTGGCGCCCACGGCCCGCTCCTGGTCGGCCTTGAAGGCCACGTACGCGGCGTGGAGTTTCGCGTCGGAGACCGCGAGGATCTGAACCGCCAGGTACGCGGCGTTGCGCGCGCCCGCGACGCCGATGGCCAGCGTGGCGGCCGGCGTGCCCGCAGGGAGTTGGGCGATGGCCAGCAGGGAATCCAGCCCGTTGAGGTGGGAGGAGGGCAGGGGCACCCCCAGGACGGGCCGGGTGGTGAGCGCCGCGACTGCGCCGGGCAGGGCGGCGGCGGCGCCGGCCCCGGCGATGAAGACCTTGACGCCATCGCGTTCGGCGGCCTTGACATATTCCGTCATGAGGTTGGGGGAGCGGTGGGCGGAGAGGACGCGCACCTCGTGCGGCACCCCGAATTGCGCCAGGATGGCGGCGGACTCCTGCATGGTCTCCAGGTCCGAGTCGGAACCCATCACGATCGAAACCGCGGGGCTCACGGTGTCCTCCTCGTCAGCGCGCGGGACGCGATGTCCCGGCGGTAATGCATCCCGTCAAATGTAATTTGTTCAAGCGCCGTGTACGCCGCGGCGACCGCCCCTTCCAGGGAGGCGGCCCGCCCGACCACGTTCAGCACCCGGCCCCCGGCCGTCCGGAGCGACCCGTCCATCATTCGGGTGCCCGCGTGAAAAATCAAGGCGCCGGTGGCCCCGGCCGCCTCGAGGCCCTGAATGGCCAGCCCGGAGCGGTATTCGCCGGGGTAGCCGCCGGAGGCGGCCACGACGCAGGCCGCCGCCCCACGCGAAAACCGCAGGCGGTCGCGCGCAAACCCGGTTCCCACGCTCTCCATCATCAGGAGGAGGAGGTCCTCGTCCAGCAGGGGAAGGACCGCCTGGGTCTCCGGGTCGCCGAACCGGCAGTTGAACTCGATGACCTTGAGGCCGTCCCGGGTCAGGATCAGCCCGGCGTACAGGAGCCCCCGGAACGGCGTGCCCTGCTCGGCCATGCCTTCAATGACGGGCGTGATGACCCGAGCCATCGCCTCGTCCACGACCCCGGCGGCCAGGTGCGGGACGGGGGTGTAGGCGCCCATGCCGCCGGTGTTTGGCCCGGTGTCACCATCCCCGATGCGTTTGTGGTCCTGCGCGGGGACCATCGCCAGACCCCGGCGGCCGTCGCTGATCGCGAAGAGCGAGACCTCCTCACCGTCCAGGAACTCCTCAACCAGCACGAGGTCCCCTGCTGCTCCGAAAGCCCGGTCACGCATCATGGTCCGGATCGCGGTCTCCGCGGCCGCCCGGTCCGGCGCGATCACGACGCCCTTGCCGGCCGCCAGCCCGTCCGCCTTGATGACATAGGGCGGGGTGAACTCGTCGAGTGCCGCCAGGGCGCGGGCCTCATTGGGGCACGGCACGGCCCGGCCCGCCGGGACGCCCTTCATCTTCATCACGGTCTTGGCGAACGCCTTGGAGGTCTCGATCCGCGCGGCCGCCCGCGTGGGGCCGAAAATCGGCAGGCCCTCCTTCTGGAAGGCGTCCACGAGCCCCGCCGCGAGCGGCGTTTCCGGGCCGACCACGGTCAGTTCGATGTGCATGTCGTGCGCGAAGGCGATGAGTTCCGGGATGTCATCGGCGCGGACGCCCACGCAGGTGCCCAGGGCCGCCATCCCCGGGTTGCCGGGCGCGCAGAACAGGTGGGTGCAGTGGGAACTCTGTTTCAGCTTCCAGGCCAGGGCGTGCTCGCGGCCGCCCGAGCCGACCAGGAGAACCTTCATCAATGCTTGAAGTGGCGGACGCCGGTGAATACCATGGCCATGCCGTACCGGTCGGCCACGGCGATCGTTTCCGGGTCCTTGACCGACCCGCCCGGCTGGATGATGGCCGCCACCCCTGCTTTGCCCGCGGCCTCGACACCGTCGGGATACGGAAAGAAGGCGTCGGAGCCCAGGCACGAGCCCCGTGCGGCCCCACCGGCCTGCGCCGCCGCGATGCCGACCGATCCGACCCGGTTGACCTGGCCCGCGCCGATCCCGACCGTGCACCGATCGTGCGTGAGGACGATGGCGTTGGACACGACATGCTTGGCCACGGTCCAGGCGAAGAGGAGTTCATCGGTTTCCGCCGCGGTCGGCGCGCGCTTCGTCACGACCTTGAGGTCGGCGGCCGCCAGCTTCCGGGTGTCCGGTTCCTGCACCAGCAGGCCGCCACTGATGGAGCGCAGGGACCGGATGGATGGGGCCTCCGGCATGCCGCCCAGGGAGAGCAGGATGAGGTTCTTGCCCGGGAAGGGGGCCGGCTTGTCGCGCAGGAGGGCGAGGGCCTCGGGGGAAAACCCGGGAGCGACGATGCCGTCGAACTTCTTCACGGTTTCGAGGACCTTCAGGATGGCCCGGGCGGCGGCGGCGTCCACCGGGCGGTTGACCGCAACCATACCCCCGAACGCCGACAGCGCATCGGCCAGTGTCGCCCGCTCGACGGCCTCGACCAGGGAGGCCCGGGCGGCGCACCCGCACGGGTTGCGGTGCTTGATGACGGCGCAGGCCGGGTCGGCAAATTCCAGAGCCAGCGCCAGGGCGCTGTCGAAGTCCAGGAAGTTGTTGTGCGAGACCTCCTTGCCGTTCAGGATCTCCGCGGCGGCCAGCGCCCCCGGCCGGGCCGGTTCATCGACATAGACCGCCGCGGCCTGGTGGGGGTTCTCGCCATACCGGAGCGATTGCCGGCGATGCCACGAAAGGGCCAGCCGTTCCGGGGCACGGGCGCTGTCGCCGAAGTGTCCGGCCAGCCAGCCGGCGATCGCGGCGTCATAGGCGGCCGTCGCGGCGAACGCGCGGACGGCCAGCCTCCGGCGGGTGGCTTCAGAGAGTTTGTGATCCCCTCCGGCCAACTCCGCCGCCACGGCGGCGTAGTCCGCGGGGTCGCACACCACACCCACGGCACCGTGGTTCTTGGCCGCCGAGCGGAGGAGGGCCACCCCGCCGATATCCACCTGCTAGACGGCCTCCGCCAGGGTGACCCCCGGGCGGGCCACGGTCCGCTCGAAGGGGTAGAGATTGACGACCACCAGGTCGATGGCCCCGAATCCCGCGGCCTGCAGCTGGTCCGTGTGGGCGGGCAGGTCGCGGCGGGCCAGGATTCCCGCATGGATG
>JAHFSL010000442.1 GCA_023265785.1 Candidatus Coatesiibacteriota bacterium
CCTCGGGGCGGCACCCCGGGCGATCGTGCTGGCACCGGCCGCGTGGCGGCCCCGCCTGCGTGAGTTCCTGGGGGAGTACGGGGTCCGGTTCACCGTCCTGCCCGTGGCCGGCGAGGGCCGGACCTGCACCGTCCTGCGCGAGCACGGCCGGGAGACCGTCATTAATACGGACCTCGCAATGGGTTTTACCCCGCGGCACCTTACGGCCCTGGCTTCGGCCGTCCGCCGGGCGGCCGCCCGCGATGGGTTCGTCGTCTTCGCGGGCAGTTTGCCGCCGTCACTCACGATGCGGCAGGCGCGCGCCCTCTATGCGCTGGGGGCCCGCGGCCACGCCCGGCTGGCGCTGGACCAGACCGGCGGCCGCCTGCGCGAGGGCATCCGGCACCGGCCGTGGGTCATCAAGCCGAACCTGGCCGAGTTTCGGGCGCTGACGGGCACCCGCGCCACCTCGCTCACGGACCTCGCCTCTGCCGCGCACGCGGTGCGGCGCGCCGGGGTGGGCCGCGTCCTGCTCTCGCTGGGCGCGCGCGGCTGTCTGCTGTGCGGCCCCACCGGTGACTGGTTCGCGCCGCCGCTTGCCGTGCGCACCGCGTTCCCCAGCCCCATCGGGTGCGGTGACGCGCTGTTCGGGGCGTTCCTCACCACGATCGCGCGGGGTGGCGATGAGCCCGCTGCGCTGGCCGCCGGCGTCGCCGCCGCCACGGCGAACCTGGCCCATCCCGGCGCCTGCCTGATCGCCGCCGCCGAAGTCCGTCCCCTCATCCCCCGCGTGGAGGTCCGCCGTGTGGAGGCGTAGCCCGAGGACGGACTGTTGCTCACGGATTCGTAAGAGGAGGGTCGCCCTGCTCATCACGGCTCTTGCCCTGGCCGGGTGCGGGACGCGGGCGGTGCGGCCGGGGGCGGCGGTGCGGCTGGCGTACGGGGGAGCGCCCGGGGCCAATGCGGCGTGGAATGAGACGCTGACCCTGCGCGGCGAGGTGGCCTTCGGCGGGTTTCCCCAGCTCGTCGTGGTGACGCTCCGGGCCCGGATCCGGGAGACGGTGACGGCCGTGGAGCCGGATGGGCGGCGGCGGGTGACACAGGCATGGATCATCCAGCCACCGGAAATTGACGGGATGCCGGTGCCCGTGGATGGCGTTCCGCCCCGCACGGTGCTGGAGCTGGTGCGGGCGCCGGATGGGGAGATGTGGACCGCCTCGGGATCGGGTGGGGATGGGACGCTGGGCTGGCTCCTGCGGGCGGCGGGGGGATTCTTTCCGCAACTGCCCATGGTCCCGGTGGCGCCGGGCGAGACCTGGACGCGCACGAGCACCACCGGGGGCGGCGAGGCGGCGCTGACCGCCTCCTTCGACGGCCGGTTCGAGGGCCGCGAGCCCGCCGCACCGGCCGTGACGGACCTGACCGTGTCCGGAGCCGCCAGCCTCGCGGGCGCGGCGGCCGGGACGGGCGGATCAGTGTCCGAGTTCCACCTCGACCACCACGGCACGGTCCGGTTTGACGCCGCGGCGGGCCGGGTGGTCGAGTCCCGCCAGACCGGCACGCTTAAATTGCAGGCCAAGGCCGGCAAGACCGCGCTGTCGGTCCGCGCGCGGTTCGAGTCGGTGCTGGTCCCCGCGCCCGAGCCGCGCCTGCCCGTCGCCGACCCGCCGCCGTGATCGCGGGTCGGCTCGCCAGCCGCTTCGGCCGCGTCGCATGGCTGGCGGCCCTGCTCGTGATTCCGCTTGTCTCCTGGTCCCCGTGGGACGACTGCTTTCCCCTGCCGAAGTGGCTGGGCCTTGCGGGGTTCGGGGCCGTCGTTCTGGTCATGGGCGGCCGCCTGCCGGCGGCCTTCCGTTGGGTCGGGCCGTGGGCCGCGTGGGTCATCATCGCAGCATGGCGAACGCCGGCGGGGATCACCGGCTGGCGCGGCTGGCCGGAAGTGGTCCTGCTGGTTGTTCCGCCGTTGGCCGCCTGTCGGGCCGCAGCGCTGGTGCCCGCCGCGGCCGTTGCGACTGCGATCCGGCTGGCCGGGGCCGGGGCGGCCGGGTGGGCGCTGGCGGAGGAGATGGGCCTGACCGGCGGCGGCTGGCTTTCTCCGTTCGCCAAGGGCGTTGCGTCCACGGCGGGGAACCCGGACTTGCTGGGCGGGATGCTCCTCCTGCCGTTCGGGCTGGCGGCGGCCCGCTGGATCGGTGGGCCTGGTGGCGGACCGGGGTTCGCGCGCGCGGCCGAGGCGGCCCTGCTGGCAGCGGCCATCGCGGCCACCGAGGCGCGCGCCGCCTGGCTGGGGGCGCTGGTGATCGCGCTGGCTCTCCTCCGCGGGGCGGCCTGGCGGCGGATGGCCGCAGGGATGGCGGTGACGGTGGTGTTGGGGGCAGCCATGCTCGCGTTCGTGCCCGGGGCGCGGGCGCGGATGTTCTCGTCGGGCGCGGCGGTGGAGCGCCTCTGGACCTGGCAGATCGGGGCGGCGGCCCTGCGGGACCGGACCGTTGCGGGTTTCGGCCCGGCCTCGTACCGGACCGTTCATCTTCAATATCAGACTGCGCGGCATGCGGCGGGTGGGGGAGACTTTTACCACTACACAGAGTTCGCCCATCTGGAGCCGCTTCATTGCGCCGTGGAATTGGGAGTCGTCGGGTTGGGGATCTGGATGTGGGGACTGGTGGCGGCCGTCGCAGGATGGCGGGCCAGCGCCCTGCATGGCCGCGACCTGGCGCTCTGGGCAGGGATCGGCGCGGGGGGGCTGGCGGTGCTGGTGAATGCTCTGCTGTCGTGGCCCTTTCATGTCCCCCCCACCGTCCTTCCCTTCTGGGCGTTGCTGGCCGTGGCCGCAGGTCCCGGGGATCGTCCTGCACCGCCCACGGGTCCGGCGGTGGGACGCGTCGTCGGTGGGGTGGTTGCCATGCTCGTGCTGGCCGTCGCCCTCCGGCTGGG
>JAHFSL010000443.1 GCA_023265785.1 Candidatus Coatesiibacteriota bacterium
CCGGACCGATTTGGGCGAGTTGACGTCCAAGTCCCACGCGTCGGCCGCATCCCGCGGCGTATCGTTGTAGTGCTGCATCCGGGCGATGAGCTCCAGCCGGACCTCGCCGCCGGGCAACGTGAAGACGGTGCCGACCTTGACGCCCTGGGTCAGCTTCGGTTTCTTCGCCGGCCTGGCAGCGAGGACCGGGTGGGCGAGGATGAGGGCGAGCAGCGCCGCCGTGAGCGCACGGTGGCGCACGGCGGCTACCAGCGGATGGGCTCGGCCTCCGGGGTGGCCTGGACACCGGCCTCGGACCGCGCCTTCTTGAGCAGTTCATTGGCCGCCTTGAGCAGCGCCTTGGCCTCGTCAAACCTGGCTGCCGTGATCGCCGCCTGCGCCTCCGCAAGCTTGTTCCGGCCCGCCGCCACGCTGACCCCGCCCCCGCGGGCGGGAGGCGACCCCGGCGGTTGGACCGTGTCGAACCCGGAGACGATCACGTCGGCGAACGTCTTGAGCTTGTCCTGCCGGGTGGCCTCGACCTGCTTGGCCAGCGCGGCCAGCTTGTCCCGCACCTGCCGGGAGAGATCCTCGGCATTCTGGAAATTCCCGGCCTTCATTTCGGCCTCGGCATTTCGGGCGTCCACATCCAGGTCCGCCAGTTCCTCGGCCGGGAGCAGCTCACCGCCCAGCTTGACCAACTCCTTGATTTCCCGTCGGGCGGCATCCAGCGCCCGGGCGGCCGCCCGCTGCCGGACCGTGTCCGTGGCCGCCCATGGCGCGACATTGTAGGCGCTGGCAAAGTTCAGGATGGCACTGCCCCCGGGCAGGATGAGATCGTACCGGCCGGGCGGCAGGTCGGTCCCCACGATGATCGTGGTGGAGGGCATGACCCCGTCGGGACCGATATGGATGGGATCGTGGGTGGTGCCGACCTTGCCGATCCGGATCGAATCGGCGGGGATGAACGCGTCTTTCACCAGCCCGGTCCCGTTGAGCGTCAACACCATCCCGATGTAGCCCCCGGCCGCGATCGCCCGGTTGGTCCGCCAGGTGGCGCCGGCCCGCCCGTCCCCGATGGGGGGGTCGAGTGTCACGAGGGGCCGAACGGTGTAGGCATTTTTGAAGGTGAAGGGTTGCCCGGACCCGGCCGCGACCAGCACGGCATGCCGACCGCCGGCCAGCGGCGCGGCGAGCGCGACATACACCGGGGCCAGCGTGCCCGCGGCGTCCGTATTCAGGGTGGAGGGCGCCGTGGGCGCGTCATCAATGACGATGATAAGGGTCGCCGACGCGGGGAATCCGGTCCCCCGCAGCTGGACCGCCTCGCCCACCCGCCCGGTGCCGGTGTTGGGGGTGAGGTCGAGCGTGGCGGCCGGGGCCGGGCGGGCCAGCGGGATGATCGCGCCAATGAGAACGACGTACAGGAATCGCACGGGGTATTCATTATTGTATCGTAGGGTGCGATGGGAATGGTGATGCTTCGCACAATCCGCGCGCAACAAGCGTGTTCGGAACGGTGGCGCCGCCGGGGGCTCCGGCTGGGATTCGTTCCCACGATGGGAGCCCTGCATGCGGGCCACCTCTCCCTGGTGGCGGCCGCCCTGCGCAACGTGGACCGGCTGGTCGTCAGCGTCTTCGTCAATCCCATCCAATTCGGGCCCCGGGAGGATTTCCACCGGTATCCCCGCACCCTCGCCCGGGATCGCGCCCTGCTGTCCCGGGCGGGGGTGGATGTCCTGTTCAGTCCGGCCCCCGCCGCCATGTACCCCCCGGGGTTCGCCACCCGGGTCACCGTGGAGGGTCCGCTCGTTGCAGGGCTGTGCGCCCCATGGCGGCCCGGGCATTTCGCCGGTGTCACCACCGTGGTGGCGAGATTCTTCCAGGTGGTGCGGCCCCATGCGGCGTGGTTTGGCCAGAAGGACGCGCAGCAGGTCGCCATCATCCGCCGCATGACCCAGGACCTCGGGACCGGGGTGCGCATCCTGGTCGGGCCCATTGTGCGAGAATCCGACGGCCTGGCCCTGAGTTCGCGCAACCGCTTTCTGGACCGTGCCGGGCGGATGGCCGCCCCCGCGCTGTGGCGTGGGTTGCAGGCGGGGCGTGCGGCCATTCGCCGGGGTGAACGATCGCCCGCCGGGGTCCGGGCGGCGATGCGCCGGGTCCTCGCGCCGGTGTCCCCGGTCCGCGTACAATACCTCGACATCGTGGACGCCGAGACACTGCAACCCCTCTACCGGCTGCGCGGCCGGGTCCTCCTGGCCATCGCCGCCTTCGTCGGCCGCACCCGGTTGATCGACAACCTCCCGGTCCGCGTTCCGCGCTGACCCGGCCCGGACCTGTGGAACGCTTCTTGTCCCCCGCCCGGCGGTCCGGCTTCACCCGGTGAGCCTGCCGCGGGTGTCTCTGGTTGGCTGCGGGGCCATCGGGCGGGCCGTCGCGGGCGCGTTCCGCCGCCGCCGGCTCCCGGGACGGCTTGTGGCGGTGTGTGACCTGGATCCCGGCCGCGCCGGGTCGGTGGCCGGCCTCGTCCGGCCCCGGGCGAAGGTCCTGGATTTGGCCGGGGCCATCCGGGCGGGGGACATCATCGTGGAGTGCGCGAGTGCCGCCGCCGCGCCCGGGATCGTGCGCGCCGCCCGGGCGCGGGGCCGGGCGGTCCTGGCGATCAGCGTGGCCGGATTGCTTGACCATCCGGAACTGCTCCGGGCGGGGCGGGGAACGCTCCGGATTCCGTCGGGAGCCCTGGGGGCGCTGGATGCCTTGCGGGCTGCCCGGGAGGGCCGGATCACCGCGGTGACGCTCACGTCCAGCAAACCGCCCCACGCCTACCGGGGAGCGCCTCACGTCATCCGGCGGCGGATTGCGCTGGACCGGATCCGGAACCGGACCGTCTTGTATCGCGGGGACGCGATGGGCGCGGCCCGCAGGTTT
>JAHFSL010000444.1 GCA_023265785.1 Candidatus Coatesiibacteriota bacterium
GGGCGAGCATGTTCTGCATTTCCATGCCGTGGATTACGTGGGCAATGCGGAGCCGGAGCGGTTGTTCGGGCCGTTCCGGGTGGTGGAGCGGGTGCCGGCGCCGCCCACTTCGTTGGCCGCAGTGGGCGTGGAAGCCGGGGTTCGGCTCACCTGGACGCCCTCGCCGGGGAACGGTGCGCTGATCGCCGATGACCTCATCTATCGCCGGCGGGGGGCCGGTCCGTACGTGCTGATCGGCCGGGTACTGGGAGCCGGGGCCGCGGAGTACCTGGATGACTCGGGGGCGGAGGGATCGTCCTACGGGTATACCGTCCGGGCCCGTGATGCGCTGGGGAAGGTGAGCGCTCTCTCCAATGAGGCCGTGGCGGGCGCGCTGGCCGAGCGCTCCTGGCGCCACCTCCAGCGGGAGGTGGGGCACCGTGGCGTGAGTCACGAAGTCTTTACCCTGCCGGTCGGCCTCAAATGGGGTACGACCACCGGTTCCTTCCGGGGAGCCACCCTGGCGGGGCGGCGGGTGTTCGCGGCCGACGGTACCGCCCTGCGGGCGGTGGACCGGGGCAGTGGGCAACCGCTCTGGACGCTGACCCTCTCCGGAACCCGGTTTCCCGGCGCGGCGGTCAACTGGCCCGCGGTGGCGGGGGGGACGGTGTTCGTGACGGATGGCACGCGACTGATTGCGACGACCCTGGCGGGTCATCCGGTCACTGGCGTTGCGCAGGTGGTCTGGACGGTGACGCTCACCACGCCCCCGCTTGGAGCGGTGAACCCGGTCACGCCGGTGGCGGCAGTGCGCATCGGGCCGACCGTGGCGGGGGGCTTGGTGTACCTCGGCATGGCCGGGCGGCTGGCCGCGTTCGAGGCGGAGACGGGCGCCCTGCGCTGGACGACGACGTTGGGCGGAACGCCCGTGGGGGCACGCATCTTCCCACCCACGGTCCGGGACGGGGTGGTGTACGTCCTCACCGAGGCCGGTCTCGTGTACGCCTTTGGGACCGGCGACGACGATCCGGTCGGGCACACGCCGCGCCTGCGGTTTGTGGTGAACCTGGGGGCGGGGGGAGTGCGGGCGGACTTGGCGGCCGGGCCTTCCCGGCTCATCGCGGCGCGCAACGCGGGGGTGCTGGGGCTGGACCCGGCGACGGGGGCGACCGCCTGGTGGTACGCCCCGGCGGGGAATACCTTCCAGACCGAACCCGCGGTGGAGGGGGGGACGGTCTTTGTCGTGAGTACCAACGGGCGCCTGCACGCCCTGGCCGAAGCCAACGGCGCTCCGCTGTGGGTCTTTGACGTGCAAACGGCGGTGGGCGCCCGGGGAGTCCAAAGCCTTTCCGCTCCGGCCCTCGCCGCCCCCTTCGTCTTCTATACGGCCAACCTGAACTTCACCGGCACCAAGACGGATGACGGACGGCTGGTAGCCGTGGCGGTGGGCGCGGGTGGGGCGTCGGCTACGCTGGGGTTCCTCGCTCCCGAGGCGTTGGGGCCGACGAACCAGACGCCCACGATCGGCATGGACACCATCGTCCTGGGGTCCGCTGCCTATGGCCGGCCCGAAGCGGTCCGGCTGTCCCTGACCGTGCCGCCCCAGGTGACGGTGAACGAGCCCTTCACGATGGTCGTTTCCGCACTGACGGCCACCGGCGCGATGGACACGGACTTCGCGGAAACCATCCTGCTGACCTCCAGCGATCCCGGTGCGCTTTTGCCGGTCTCGGTGACCCTGGTGGCGGGCCAGGCGCGTGTTCCGGCCCGCCTGTTCAAGACCGGGACCGTTTCGCTCTCAGGCCGGGCGGAGGACATTCCGGGGATCATCGGCGGCACGACCGTGGTCGTCCA
Organism: Candidatus Coatesiibacteriota bacterium; assembly: GCA_023265785.1. Taxonomy (GTDB): domain Bacteria; phylum Oederibacteriota; class CAKKQC01; order CAKKQC01; family CAKKQC01; genus JAHFSL01. Next base: position 1,834 of record JAHFSL010000444.1, read on the forward strand.
TCCCACCACCGGCCAGGTGGATTCCCTCACGCTGGACGCGCCGGCGAGCGGGCTGCTCGGTGTTGGATTCACCATGACGGTGACGGCACGTGACTTGTTCGGCAACTTCGTGACGACCTTCACCGGGACCGTGGAATTCACTTCCACCGACCCGCTGGCCGGCCTCCCGGCCCTGTACGGCTTCACGATGGCGGATGCCGGTGTACATGTATTTTCTGCAACGCTCTTTGCCGTTGGCGCACAAATTGTGACGGTGCGGAGCACGGGTGGTGCGGCTGGGCCCACCGGCCAGGCGACGGTGGTCGTGCGGCCACCGCACGAGTATCTCGTCTTCCCCGGCGACACCCTGTACCTGGACCTTGATTTCTCGGGCTCCCGCACTGGCTGGTTGGTGGGTGGGTCGGTCGCACCGTTCGCCCGTCGGTTTGGGGACGGAGCCTGGCCGGAGGTGCCGGTGGCCGGTTCGACCACCTGTGCGGTGTCCTCGAGCGTCTCCGTGTCCTTGAGCAACATCGCCTCCGGCGGCATGGACACCCTGTCGGCGTTCTGCGGAGCGGCGGGATTCCGCTACTCGATTGCCGGGGACACGATCAGAGGTCCTGATACCCTGCTCGGCGTGATTCCGCTCCTGGCCGGGCTGACTTTCGTCAGTGCGACGGACGGCTGGGAGGCGGTCACGGAGTGCGTGGAGCCGACCTGTCCGCCAGTGCAGGGACAGATCAACCGGTTTGATGGGACGTCATGGAGTCTGTTCCAGGGACTTGGCGGCAACAAGACGGCGGACCACATCCGGTTCGTGCATGGCCAGCCCGGTGAGGGCTGGGCTGTGAGCGGGGCCGGGCTCCTGCACTTCACCGGTACCGCGTGGGTGGATGCGCCGGGGTCGCCGGCAGGGATGATCAACCTGTGGATGAATGCGACCAACGATGTGTGGGCGGGCGGCTTCAACGGTCTTTATCATTTCGACGGGGACTCTTGGAGCAGGATGAGCCTACCGACAGAGTTGGACGCGGGCGTCATCGGCCTGCACTTCTTCGACCCAATGCACGGTGTGGCAACCAGTCGGTGGTTTG
>JAHFSL010000445.1:0-1218 GCA_023265785.1 Candidatus Coatesiibacteriota bacterium
CACCACCAGATCGCCCACGGGACCCGGCTCGAGGGCGGCGAAGGCGACCTGCCAGCGGCCATCCTTCCCCGCCGTCACGCGGCGTTCCTGGCCGGCCAGCATTGCACGCACCTTCGCCCGCGGCGGCGCCCAGCCCCAGACCGGGACGGGGGCGCCCGCCTGCAGGACCGCCCCGTCGCCCAGGATCGCAGGCAGGGCCAGCCGGGCGGACGGCGCAGTCCCCGCCGATCCCATCAGGAGCGCCGGCAGGAGCGCCGCCAGCGCCGCCGGGCTGTCAAACCGGGCGCGCAACGGAATTCCGACATGCGGACTCCACCATGGCCGTCATTGTACGCGCCATCCGGCGTCAGTCATCGCGCCACCTCCACGCCAGCGCGAACAGGGCGACGCCCACGACCCACAGGGCCAGGTCGCCCATCCCGAAGTAGGGGTACACCATGAGCGCCACCCCGACCAGCATTCCCTTGAGGTTGCCGTCTCCCTTCGCCCGCCGGAAAAAGTAGAACCCCGCCGCACCAAAGATGACCCCGGTGAAGATGGCGGACGCCGACAGGCTGATTCCCCCCAGGTTCATGGCGGGACTATTATGGGGTCATGCACGGGCGCGCGGAGCGGCGGGGGAACCCGGTGGTCCTGATCGGGGTCCTGAAGGATCGCCGGGACCTCACGGTCCTGCGGCGCGAGGGCTGGTACCGGATCCCGGTCACCCATGCCCCGGCGCGCCGGTTTGACTGGCTCGCGTTCTACCAGCCCGCATCATTCGGCCGGACCGGGGGGTGCATCCGGTACCTGGCGCCGGTGACGGGCCGCCGGACCGTCCGGCGCATCGACCTCCTGCCCGGCGAGCCCGACCACCCCCGCGCGGCCCAGCGGTACCTCCGCTACGACGTGGGCCGCCTCCTGCGGCTCCCCGTCCCGGTCCGGAACAACACGCCGCGGCGGATCACTTTTGCCTACACGACCCTCCGAAAGCTGTACGCGGCCCGCGATCTCTTCGGCGTGTTCACCGCCGCGCCGTTGGAGCCGCTGATGGGAACCGCCTTGCGCGGCGCGAACATCCCCGCCCTGCGCGAGTTCACGGTTTCCCGGGGAAAGGCCGGACGGTTCCGGCTCGATTTCGCCGTGTTCTGCCGGAACGGGGCGCTGGCGATCGAGTGCGATGCCGATGCGGCCCACGGCTCACGGCTCCAGCGCCGCCGCGACCGGGTCCGGGACCGC
>JAHFSL010000445.1:1228-2901 GCA_023265785.1 Candidatus Coatesiibacteriota bacterium
TAGGACCCGCGTTCGGCGATTTCCCGGACGACGGCGACGTGTCCCACGGTCCCCAGATCGCCCTCCCCGAACATGATGGCTCCGATGGCGCTGGCGCCGCGTCCGGGAAGTGCCCCGAACAGGGCGGCCGCCCGCCCGTTGGATTCAAGAATTTCGGCCGTGATGGGATCCACCAGGGCCAGGGCATCCGAGGTGGATTCAAACATCACCTCCCGGAGATCCTCGCTGGCCAGGAGTTCGTCATAGGCACCGAGCCGAAACCGCATGAGCAGGTGCATGAGGCCCAGCATGGCGGCCATGGACAGGAGGACGAACACGGGCGGCACGCCGGGCTGGGGGAGGGGGAGCAATTCCCACGCGCTGAGCGCCAGGATCAGGCACGCGTACGCCAGGTGATAGACCGGCCGGTGCAGGCCGCCGCCCACGACCGCGGGAACCACGAGGAGGCCAAGCGCGTAGTCCGGTTTGAGGCCCGTCCCGGCCACCCGGTGGATCCACCAGGCCGAGCCCAGCACGGCCACCCCGTAGACTCCCCAATGGATGTGCCGGCGGACCCAGGCAGGCCCCAGCGTGGCCAGGGCCACGGCCGCGCACGCCGCGCTCAACACCAGTCGTTGCCACAGCGGGTCCTCGACCGCCAACCCGATGGCCCGGCGGAGTCCCCAGAACAATGGGAGGACGGCCCCACCGCTCAACAGGACCGTGCGGTACATGCGGAGTTCCTCCGGGCGAAAGACTCCCACCGGGACGGCATCGCGCCGCGCCGCGCCACCGGCCATGTCACCGCCCGCGAGGAGACTGCGGCCGGCGTCCGTAATCCGGACCAGCCAGGCCTTTGACCGGCCGACCCGCACCGGGGTGACGGCCACCTCGCCGCGCAGGGTCCCGCCCCCCGGCAGTTGCCAGACCCGGCGGCGGCGGGAGACGCCCAGGGCGGCCACCTCCCGCTCGAGAACTTTGAAGTCCCCGTGCGCCTCGGGATCCAGCACCGAGCCGGCCAGCGCGCTGGGAGCCGCGTCCGGGGGCAGATTGAAGAGGAACCGCGCGCGGCCGTTGCCCTCCAGCGCCACGCGCCGCGCCGGGTCCACGATGACCAGCGCGTCCGTCGTCAGGGCGGAGAGGGCGGCACGCAACCGGACGCTCTCCACCAACTGCCCGCCCACCCGCTGGCGGGTCCGGATCTGGAGGTGCATGATCCCCAGGACGGTGGCCAGACACCCCCACACGAAGGCCGGGGGAACCATTGGCGCCGTAATGCGGAAAAATCCCCAGCCCGCGAAGCCCAGCGTCGCGAACGCGTAGGCGAGGTGGTGGGAGGAACGGCGCATCGCCAGCCCGACGATGGCGGGCGGAATGAGCGCACCCAGCGCGAAGTCCGGCTGAAGACCACTGGCGGCCACGCGATGGATCCACCACGCCGTACCCCCGAAGGCCAGAACCAGGAACGCGCGTTCCGCCCATCGGCGGGCCCACGCAGGACCTACGGTTGCCCCGGCAATGCCCGCGCACGCCGCGCTGACGAGGACCCTCTGCCAGAGCGGATCGCGGCCCGGCAGGGCGAGTGTATGCCGCACCCCCCAGAACACCAGGTTGATGCTGCCGCCCGCGATGGCCACGGCCCGAATGAGCCGACCCTCGGTGTGCATCCCGTCCGTCGCCTCCTCCATCATCAT
>JAHFSL010000446.1 GCA_023265785.1 Candidatus Coatesiibacteriota bacterium
TTCGACCAGCCGGCCCGCGTACATCACCCCGGTGCGGGCGGCGCGGACGCGGACGAGTTCGAGGTTGTGCGTAATCATCAGCACCGCGATACCGGTTTCGGCTCGCACCGCGTCGAGCAAGTCGAGGATCTGCGCCTGGACGGTGACATCGAGCGCGGTGGTCGGTTCATCGGCCAGCAAGAGGGCGGGTTTGGCGGCCAGCGCGATGGCGATCATGACCCGCTGGCGCATGCCGCCGGACAGCTGGTGGGGGTACGAAGAGAAGACGCGGCCCGGATCGGGGAGGCGGACACGGTCCAGCAGGGCGAGCGCCTCCCGGTCGGCCTCATGGCGTGAGAGGGCGCCGTGGATGCGGACCGCTTCGGCCACCTGCGCGCCCGCAGTGAAGACTGGATTGAGGCTGGTCTGGGGTTCCTGGAAGATCATCCCGATCCGCCCTCCACGCACCCGGCGCAACTCGGATTCGGGCAGGGCCAGCAGGTCGCGCCCCTCGAAGAGGGCCCGGCCGGCGATCACCCGGCCCTGGGGAAAAGGGACCAACCCCAGGAGGGACATGGCGGTCACCGACTTGCCACAGCCCGACTCGCCGACGAGCGCATACGTCTCGCCCCGGTTGACGGTGAAGGAGACGCCGTCCACCGCACGGGCCTCGCCCGCCTCAGTCCGGAAGACCGTGGTCAGCCCGGTGACGGTGAGGAGAGGCTCGTTCGCCGAGACCCCGGGCTGTGCCCGGGGCGAGGCGGCCCTTGAGGCGTCGCGTTCCTGATCAGGTGTCTTCATCTCGTCCTCAGCCGCGGGTCGAGGGCGTCCCGGAGGGCATCACCGAACAGGTTGGCTGGCAGGACGAGCCCGATCATGGCGGCCAGCGCAGCGGCCAGGTTCCACCAGACCACCGGCTCGCGCGAGAGTTCCTGCCGGGCGGCGTTGATCATGTGCCCCCAGGATCCAGTGCCCGGGTCCACCCCGAGGTTGAGGTAGGAAAGCACGGCTTCGGTCAGCACCAGTCCGCTGAACCGCAGGACGAAGGTAATGACGACGATGTGCATGACATTGGGCAGAATGTGCCGCACCAGGATGCGCCGATCCGTGACGCCCAGCGCCCGGGCGGCCTGGACGTACTCCAGTTCGCGGAGTTTGAGAGTCTCGGCCCGGAGCAGCCGGCACAGGTTTGTCCAGGAGGTGACCCCCATGATGATGCAGAGTTGGGGGAGTCCGCGGCCGAAGGTGAGGATGAACGCGGCGATCAGGAGAATGTCCGGGATGGATTCCAGCGTGGTGTAGAGATATTGTACGGCGTCATCAATCCGGCCGCCCCAGTAACCCGCGGAGAGGCCAAACAAGAGGGCGAGCGGGATGATCAGGAGGGTGGTGAGTCCACCGATGACGAGTCCGGTGCGGACGCCCTTCAGCGCGAGATAGAGGACGTCGTTGCCGATGCGGTCGGTGCCCGCGGGGTGGGTGCGCGGGTGCCGCAGGGGGGGGCGGTCGCGCACTTTCCGGCCATCGGGCTGGGGAATGGTCTCCAGGACGAAGGCCCGGGAGGCGAGGGGTGCCGAGTAGGTCTTCTCCCGATCGTTGCGCAGGGGGGTCGCCAGGCGATCCAGGAGGGTCAGGGGACGCGCATCGAGAATGACCGCGCCCTTCGCGTCACGGAGCGGGACGCCGGCGGCATCCCGGGCGGGATCGCGCCAGGCCAGACTGTCCAGGACCCCGACCGTCACATAGAGCGTCAGGATGGCGAGCGAGGCCATCGCCAGCCGGTGGGTCCGCAACTGACGCCAGGCGCCAATCCATGGCTCCCGCTGCGAAGCGGCGCGCACAGCCCACGCACCCAGGGCGAGGAGAACGATGACGGCGAGATTCTGGAGGGCGATCATTCGAGCCGTACGCGGGGATCGGCCACCGTGTAGGAAAGGTCGGTCAGGATGAGGCCGCCGATGTACAGAACACTGCCGAGGTAGACCATGGCCCGGACGATGGCGAAATCCTGCGCGTCAATGGCATCAATCGTGAAACTGCCCAGTCCGGGGATGCCGAAAAAGGATTCCAGCAGAAGACTCCCGGTGAACAGGAAGAGAATCGCCGTCACCGACCCGGTCAGGATGGGGATGAGCGCGTTGCGCAAAGCATGGCGAAACAGCACGGCCGCCTCGCCCAGCCCCTTGGCCCGGGCGGTGCGGATGTAGTCCCGTCCCAGCTCCTCGAGGAAGATGGTGCGGTAGAACCGGATCGAGGCGCCCAGCCCGGCGGCCAGCCCGATCAGAACCGGCAGGACCGCGAACTTGAAGGCGTGCCAGCCGGGATCGTATCCGGAAATGGGAAAGAGGTGCATGGTTTTCGAGAGGAACCACTGACCGCCGACGATGTAGAACAGGGTCGAAATGGACATGAGCACCACACATCCCACCAGGGCCGCCATGTCAAAGGCCGTCCCCCGGGCCCACGCGACGAGCATGGCCCCCGTGATATACGCCAGCAGTTCCAGGATGAACATGGGGACCGAGATGGCCAGGCTGGGCCACATCCGCCGGCCAATTTCCTCGCCGATGGGAATGTGGTTCCGGTCGGACACACCGAATTCGAACCAGAACAGGGAAACCGACTTGTGCCAGAAGAGGGTCCGGGTGAGGATCGCGGGCCCCCGTTCGCTGACGTTCACGAAGAGGGGCAGGTCATAGTCGTGGTCGTGAAGCCAGGCCTGGACCTGCTGGGGTGTCACGCGCTTTTCGCCCAGGATGTGTCGGGCCATCCGTTCCGGCGGGTTGACCACGAAAAAGAGTGCAAACGTCAGCGCATTCACCCCGATCAGGATCGGGATGGCAAAGAGGACCCGGCGCGTGAGGTAGGCGCCCATCAGGCCCGCCGCTCCCGGCGGCGCCGCAGGGACGCGACCG
>JAHFSL010000447.1 GCA_023265785.1 Candidatus Coatesiibacteriota bacterium
CCGCCACGCAGTGAACAGGCCAGATGCCTCCCTGCGGCTTGAACGAGCAATGCTCCTGCGGGTGCCAGTCGCGCGTGGCCACGGTCAGCCAGTCGGTGAGCGCAAGGATCGGGTTGATCGCCGGCACCACCTGATCCCCTTGCGGCACCGGCAGGGCACCGCCCGGGCAGAAGTCATTTTGCACGTCCACCACGATCAGCGCGTCCGTCCTTGCATCTAGCGGGATACTCATGGGGATTCCTCAACACGGGCGTTCGGCAGTTCGGCTGTCCCAGGAACTGCCGAACCACCGAACACTCGAACCACCGAACGCTCTTCTCATGGAATCGGTGTCAACCCAGCCACAGCGGTACGATCCGTCCCGCGTCAACATCCACGAGGCCCCGGTCGGTCAGTTTCAGGCTCGGCACCACCGCCAGGGTGAGGAAGGAGAGCGTGAGAAACGGGTGAGGCCGGCGCACGCCGAGGCGACGCGCGGCCTGCGTCAGCGCCTCCATCGCGCCGGCCACACGCAGCAGCGGTTCCCGGGTCAAAAGGCCCGCCACCGGCAGCGGCAGCCGCGCCAGGACCCGCCCGTCGCGCACGGCCGCCAGCCCCCCGTGCATGCGCTGAATCTCGCGAACGGCCGCCTGCATGTCTGTGTCCTGCGTCCCGGCCACCACGATATTGTGACAGTCGTGGGCGACCGAGGTCGCCAGCGCCCCTGCCCGCAGGCCCAACCCCACCACGAGGCCGAGGCCGACCCGACCGCTCCCGGTGTGTCGCTCCACCACCGCGAGCTTCACGCAGTCCGCCGCCGGATCGGCCGCGACCGCCCCGCTCACCAGCCGGGGGCGGACCGCCACCTCGCTGGTGATGATGCTGTCGCCATGCACCCGAATGGCGCGGCACCGGCCGGGGCGCGCCGGGATGTGGAACATTCCGGGAGAGGGAGATCCCAGCCGAACCGATCGGTGGAGCCGCCCGCCGGGCGCCAGACGATCGGTCGCCGGCACGGCCAAGCGACCGTCTCTGGCTACGACCTTCCCCGCATGGATGACGAGCCGCGCGCGGAAGGCCCGCAGGTCCTCGAACACGACGAGGTCCGCGCGCCACCCCGGCGCCACGGCCCCAACCCGCGGCAGCCCGAAGTAGGTCGCCGGATTCAACGTCAGCATGCGGATGGCCTGGACGGGATCCAGACCGCCGACCCGCACCGCCCGCCGCAGGACAGCGTCGAGGTGTCCGCGGCGCAGGAGATCGTGAGGCAGAAGATCGTCCGTGACCAAGACACACCGGTCGCGGGCCGCGACCGGGATCCCTCGCAGCAGGCGGGTCATGTCCCGGGCCATGGAGGCCTCGCGGAGCATCAGGGTGACCCCGCGGCGCAATTTCTCCCGCGCCTCGGCCGGGCGGGTCGTCTCGTGATCGGACCTGGGGCCGGCCGCCAGGTAGGCGTTCAAATCCCGGCCGGTCAGCCCTGGCGCATGCCCGTCAATGACTCCGCCTGCGGCGGCCACCAGTTTCCGCAGGACATCCGCCTCGCCTGCCAGGACGCCGGGGTAGTCCATCATCTCCGCCAGGCCCAGGACCTGCTGCCGGTCGAGCAGCCGTCGGACGCCGGCGCTCCCGATCCGGCCGCCCGTCGTTTCCATGCGAGATGCGGGAACGCACGAGGGCACCTGGCAGTGAAACGTCAGGGGGAGGCCACGCGTCGCCGCCAGGAGCCGGCGGACCCCGGTGACCCCCGCCACGTTGCCGATTTCGTGAGGATCCATGACAACGGCCGTCGTCCCGCGGGGGGCGACCGCCCGAGCAAAGGCCGCCGGGGTGAGCATCGTGCTTTCCAGGTGGAAATGGCCGTCCATCAGACCGGGCACAATCGTGCCGCCGGCCACGTCCAGGACGGTCCGGCCCGCGTACCGTCCCAGACCCGCGATGCGGTCGCCCGCGATCGCCACGTCCTCTCGCAGCAGTTCCCCGGTGAACACGTTGGCGACCCGGCCTCCCTGGAGCACCAGGTCGGCCGGCCGCTCGCCGCGTGCCACCGCGATCAGCCGCCGCAGCCGGCGAATCGCCACCGAATCTCGCTGGGTCATATCACCAAAAGCATTCGGCGGTTCGGTGGTTCGACAAGACGCTGCTTCCGAGGAACAGCCGAACTGCCGAACGACCGAACAGCCGAACGTAGTTAGCCAGTCATGCCACCTGCTCCCGCATCTTGACGACGGCCGCCCGAGGGTCGGGCGCGCCGAAGATGGCGGATCCGGCCACGAGGATTGTGGCCCCCGCTTGGGCCACGGCCCGGCAGTTCTCGATCTTGATGCCGCCGTCCACCTCAAGCTCCGGGCGGGGGTCCATCCGCTGGAGGCGTCGCGCCAGCTCCTCGATCTTTTTCAGGACGAAGGGGATGAAGGACTGCCCCCCGAACCCCGGGTTTACCGACATCAGGAGGATCAGATCCACCTGGTCCAGGACGTGTTCCACCGTATGCAACGAGGTGGAGGGATTCAGGGCCACGCCGGGCTTGGCGCCCGTCTCGCGGACCTGCTGGATCGTGCGGTGCAGGTGCGGGCACACTTCGGCATGCACGGTGAGATACCTGGCCCCCGCCTGCGCGAAGGCGCTGATGTACCGCTCGGGGTTCTGGATCATCAGGTGCACATCCAGCGGGACCCGGGTCCGCCGGTGGATCGCCTGCACCACCAGCGGGCCGATGGTGATGTTGGGCACGAAGTGCCCGTCCATCACGTCCACGTGGAACAGGTCTGCCTCGGCTTCCACCTTGGCCACTTCCTCGGCCAGGGCGCCGAAGTCCGCGGACAGCACCGATGGGGCGATCTTCACCATGGGACCTCCTCCGGGACGTGTTCCCACGCCCCCCTGCTGCACGTTGTCCCTTGCCGG
>JAHFSL010000448.1 GCA_023265785.1 Candidatus Coatesiibacteriota bacterium
GGGTGCCCGGGCAAACGCCTCGGCATAGCGGGCGGCGGCGGCCAGCGCCATCGCGGCGTCGTGACGCCGCCGGGCCTCGCGCACGAGCCCGTCCGCCTCCCGTGTCTGTGCGAAGAGGTCGAGCGGATTATCGGGCCGGGCGCGCGCCCGCCAGCCGACCCAGCGGGCCTCGTGCACCATGGCGCCCGCCGTGTCGCCCCGGTATGCCAGCCGGCCGGCTTCACGGAGTTCGGCCTGCCCGACGGCCTGGCGCAACGCGGCCGCCAGGGAGGCCATGAGCAGGGCCGCCACGGCCAGGCCCGCGATCGCACCGGTTCCCGGGCGCCGCAACGGGGCGGGCACGGAAGGGCGATCCGCCGCGGCCAGGCAGGCGCACGTCCAGAACATGAACCCCGTGGCCGCCGACGAGGGGTTGGCCAGGTGCATCGCCCAGAGCGCGACCGCCCCGGCCAGCCACGGCGACCGCCGTCCGCCCCGCCAGGCGACCACCAGCGCCCAGGCGTAGATCCCGGCCCCGGCCAGCCCCTGGGTGGCGGCAATCCCGAGCGGCTCCAGGTGGGCGGCGGCCGGCAGGCGCAGGGCGATGGCGCCCCCCGCCCGTGACGGGGGATCCGCCGCGAAGAACGCATAGGTGGCAACCCGGGTGAAGCTCGCGTGGAAGAGATCGGGACCGCACCCCAGCCAGGGGGCCGCCCGCAGGATCCGGAGAGCCCCGGCCCAGATCTCCGGCCGGGAGCCCAGCCGGCCCAGCGGCAGGAACGCCGCGGCCAGGGCCGCCGTCGCGGCGAGCGCCCACGCGGTCCCGCCGGCGGACCGGGCCAGGGCGCCCGCCACCAGGGAGAGCAGGACGGTCCGGCGGCCCGTCGCGGCCGCTCCTGCCAGCGCCGCCAGTCGCCAGGCCCACCCGCCCGCCGAACCCGCGGGAAACGGAATGAACGAGACCCAGAACGAGGCGACCAGAAATCCGGCGAGGAACACGGGATTCCCCAGGGTCGCAAACCGCCAGCCGCGTCCCGTCCGGACCGGGTCCCAGGGGACGGGGTCAGCACCGGCCACCTGCACGGCCTCATATCCCAGCAGGAGGGTGGCGGCGATCATCATCGCGACCCCCATCCGCCGGGCGCCCTGCCGGCCGGTGAGCGCCGCCACGGACAGGGCCCCCAGCCCCAGGGGCCCCGCGCTGGCGGCGCCCTGCCAGGAGCCCGGTTCCCCCGCCCAGGCCGCACCAGGTGCCCCGCTGAACCAGGCCGACACCAGGGTGACGGCCAATCCCGCCCCCAGGGGCCACCCCAGCGGCGATTCCGCGATCCGGGCGCGCGCCGCCGGATCAGCCGCCACGGCCAGGAAGGCCGCCAGCGCCGCGCCCCCCAGCATGACCCGCTTGGGAACCTCCACGCAGTCCGCAAACCCCAGCCAGAGCGCCAGCGGCACCAGGATCACCGCGGCCAGCCCGGTGACGCGCCCCAGGGTCGTCCGCGCGCCGCTCATCCGGTCCTTAGTATAATCCTTCCATGGTCGGCGTCGGCATCGACGTCGGGACCGCCTGCACCAAAGGCGTCGCCCTCCAGGTGTTTGAGGATGGGAGCGTGTCGTTGCTCGGCGCGGTGGTCCTGCCTTCAGGCGACGCCGCGTCCCGCCCCGAGGAGCTGGGCGCGCGGCTGACGCGCCTGGGTGGTTCCGCGTTCAGCCGTCCCGTGGCCGTCGTCGGGCTGTCCCATCCGGATGCCTGGCTGGATCGCGTCCGGCTCGCCGTACCTTCCGACACCGGCACCGTGTCCGGCATCGAGCTCCTGCACGGCCTGCTCGAGGGGAAGCTGGTCCCCCCGGTGACCACCGCCATCCGGGACGATGCGTGGGATTTCCTGGCCCTGCGCCTCTTCCGGCGCCAGACCGACCTGGAGCAGCTCGGGAAGAAGCAGGTCGAGGGCCTGTTCGCCCGGATTCCCGCGTCCGTGACCGCGGCGAACCCATTCCGGTTCCGGCCGCTCAAGCCCGGCGGCTACGAACCCACCGCGCTCTCCGTCGTCAACGCCTGGCTCCGGTTCGCCGCCCCCCCGCGCGGCACTGCGACTCTCCTGATGGATCTGGGCGCGTCCCAGGCCGTCGCCATGCTCGTGGGCGAGACCGGACTCCTCAAGGTTGCCGCCGCCCCCTTCGGCGACCTGGGCGGGCTCGTGGAGCGCCTCTCCCACCTGGAACCCGGCCAGGCGCACCAGCGGCTGATGAACTCGGACCTGGCCGCCACCGATGCGGTGAACACCGCCGTCAAGGACGCGGTGGTCAAGGCCCTCCATCGCCTGCATGCCAATCTGTGGGGCGCCGGCGCCACCCTGCCCCGGCCCGACCGGGTCCTGCTCGCCGGCGGGCTGGCGACGGTTCGTGGCATGCCCCGGGTCGTGAACGCCGCGCTGGAACTTCCCGCCGATTCCATCGGCCAACCGGATCGCCTGCGGACGGCCGAGGCCCTGCCCGCCTCCTACCCGATGTTCCTGGGAGCGATCGGTGCGGCCCTCTCGGCCGCGGGCGCCGCGCCGTATCCCCTCCGCCCCCGGCTGCAGGGGGCCCCGGTGGGGACCAAGGGCGTGCTGGGCTTCCACCTCCCGCCCCTGCCCCAGTTGCCCCACCTGCCCTCCCTGCCCCACATCCCGCACCTGCCGCAGATGCCCGCCCTGCCGGCCCTTCCCGGGCTCGCTGCATTGGCCCACCTGCCCGGGTGGGCACAGATTTCCCAGGTCCATCCCGTGGATTTCGCCACCAGCCTGCCCGGCCGCGCGCGCGGCCTGGGCCGGTGGTTCATGGACCTGCCCCGGCGGATGGGCTGGGGCTGGGTGGCCGTGGGCGTGGCGGCACTGATCGCTCTGATCCCGATGTCCGTCCTGCTC
>JAHFSL010000449.1 GCA_023265785.1 Candidatus Coatesiibacteriota bacterium
TGGTGGCTTGAGCGGAGGGGTCACACCCGTTCCCATTCCGAACACGGAAGTTAAGCCCTCCAGCGTCGATGGTACTGTGGGGCAACCCCCCACGGGAGAGTAGATCGCCGCCGGGGTTTGGAATCGTCTCGCGGACGGCCGGACATCATGGGATGTCCGGCCGTTTCGTTTTTGGGACATCTCGGCGGGAAATTGACAATTCCTGACCAATTTCAGGGGAAAACCGATTGAATTCTGTTGACTTCCTCCCGGTATCCGGTGAAGATAGCCTCCGTGAAGGTCCTGCTCCTGAACCCCAACCCCAAAGTCTGGCATGCCCCCAAGGTTCCCCCGCTCGGGTTGGGCTACGTAGCGGCGGCGCTGGAACGCGAGGGACATACGGTGGGCATCTGGGACGGGGTGGTCCAACGGGAGGCGCCGGACCTGGCGGGCTGGGATGTCGTGGGGGCGACCTCCGTCACCCCGCAGGTGCAGGAGGCCTGGCGCCTGCTGGCCCGCGCCAAGGCGGGGGGGGCGATCACGGTCCTCGGCGGCCCGCACCCGACCTGCCTGCCCGAGGAATCCCTCGCCCGTCCCGAGGTGGATTTCGTTGTCCGGCAGGAGGGCGAACAGACCCTGCCGGCTCTCCTGCGCCGGCTGTCCGCGGGGGAATCGCCCGCCGGCCTGGCAGGCATCTCCTGGCGGGCCGGGGATGGTCGGGTCATCAATGAGCCTGACGCCGCCGGGATCACCGATGTGGATGCCCTGGCGATGCCGGCTCACCACCTCTTTCCCGATCCCACCCTCTATACGAATCCCCAGCCCCTGTTGAGCCGGCGGGCGCCCGCGCTGGCCATCTTCACGTCGCGCGGCTGTCCGTACGGCTGCACGTTCTGCTACAAGGGCACCTACGGATACGGGTTCCGCGCCAGGAGCCCGGAAAATGTGGCCGCGGAATGGGAGGTGCTGGTGCGCCGGTACCGGGTCCAGGAGATCGCCATCCAGGATGATATTTTCAATTTCAACATCCCGCGGGCGATTGCCATTTGCCGGGAGATCGTTGGCCGCAAATTGCAGGTGCCGTGGAGCACCCCGAACGGGATCCGGGCCGACCGGGTGAGCGAGGAGCTGTTTTTGGCGATGCGGGAGGCGGGGTGCGAGCGGGTCGCCTTCGGGGTCGAGACAGGCAACGCCGGGGCGCTGGCCGCCCTCAAGAAACACGAAACACTTGACCAGATTCGCCATGGATTCGCGCTGGCCCACCAGGCCGGCCTCAAGACGATGGGCTTTTTCATGTTCGGCAATTTGACCGAGGATCGCGCGTCCATGGAGGACACGATCAACTTCGCCGTCTCCCTCCACCCCACCTGGGCGCAGTTCACGATGGCGACACCGTATCCGGGGACGAAACTCTACGAAACCATCCGCCGGGACGGCGAGATTGCCATTCCGGATTGGGAACAGTATGGCCACTACACATCGAAAACCTTTTTCCGTATGGGGGAGCTGACGCCGGAGCTTCTCCAGCACCAGATGAAACGCGCCTACCGCCGGTTTTACCTGCGCCTGCCCAAGCTGGCCGATTTCAGCATGGATCCCCGGGTGTGGGACAACCTGGGCGCCTCCCTGCGGGGCGCCTGGCACCTGCTGGCGAGGGCCTGAACGGATCATGGGACACCGTGTCGACCTCTCGGTCATCATCCCCGTTGCGCCCGGGGCGGATGCCGGCCCGGCCATTGCAGCGGTGTCCAGAACTCTGCCACGGGGTACCACCGCGGAACTGATGACTGTCACGGGTCGCCACCCCACGCGCCAACGAAACCTGGCGGCAATGCGCGCACGGGGCGACGCGCTCTACTTCCTCGACCACGATGCCATCGCCGCCCCGGGAACCATCGCACGGATCCTGGCGGGCCTGGGACGGAATGCGGTGGTGGCGTCCGGAGGTCCCAACATGTCCGCACGTCCGCGGAATCCGTTCGAGGCGCGCGCGGGGGAGGCGATCGCGTCGGCGGCCGGATCGCCGGCCGTGGCGGACCGATACCGGCCTGCCGGTGCCGAGCGCGATGCGAACGAGCGGTCACTCATCCTGTGCAATCTGGCGGTACGCCGGCGGGTGTTCACGGCCGCGGGGGGGTTCGATCCACGGCTGTATCCCAATGAGGAGAATGAATTGCTGAACCGCCTCCTCGCCGGAAATGCGCGTGCCCGCCACGTCCCCGACGCACCCGTCGCCAAGCCACGCCCCGCCTCCCTGGCGGCATTCGCTCGCGAATCGTTCCGATACGGCCGCGGCCGGGCGGAACAGATGTGGATCGGATTCCGTTCGTCCGATGCCGGCCTGCTCTGGGCCGGCCTCGGCGGAATGCTGGGGGCCCTCATGAACCCGTTGGCCGTGATGCGGCTCGCCGCCTGGTCCGCAGGATTCGCCGCAGGGATGGCCGCGGGCTGGCGGAAGCGTTGGATCCGCCTTCAGCCGTCCGCCGTGACGCTCCGCCGCTATGATGTTCTGCGGGGTCGGGCGCCACGTCTCGTCGAATACGCCATCTTGAACATCGGATCCTTGTCCAAGGGAGGCTATGCCAGTGCTTGAAGTCACCGTGACCCACATTCGTCCGGGCCAGCATATCCAGATGGACCGCGGCATCTGGCTGGTCACCAACTACGAGCACGTGAAGCCCGGCAAGGGCGGAGCCTTCGTTCGGATCAAGATCAAGAACGTGCAGACGGGGGCTGCGCTGGAGAAGACGCTTGACGGTGATGCCCGGGTCCAGCAGGTGGAGACCCTGGATCAGGCCGCCCAATTCCTCTACCGGGCGGGTGAGATCTGTACCTTCATGAATCTGGAGACCTATGACCAGGTGGAACTGCCCACCTCGCTGTTTCCCGAGCAGGCCGGATTC
>JAHFSL010000450.1 GCA_023265785.1 Candidatus Coatesiibacteriota bacterium
CTGTGCCCGACACCGACACGCCCTTGCGCGCGAGTTCCCGACCGACATTCAGCGCGGGTTCATTCCGGGACCGACTGCCGTAATGCCCGATGATCAGCCGGCCGCCGGGGGCGACGACTCGGGCGAGGAGTCGCCTCGCGAATTCGCCCAGCAGGCGGCGTGGAACCAGGTGGGTGAGTGTATAGACATATCGAAAACGCCGGGGCGGGCGCCAGGTCCACGCATTCGCGGCCCAGAAATGGTTTCGGAATCCGGGGAGTCGGCTCCGCGCCAACCCCACCAGTCTTGGGCCAAGGTCCACGCCGTACGGCATAAGGCGAAGTCCTTTTTCCCGGCCACAATGAATTAGGCACTCCAGCAGGTAGCCGTTGGCGCACCCGACATCGAGGAAGTCGCCCCCGCGCGACACTGCCCGCAGGATGATTCCCCGTTCCCGCCGCCACCTCACCGCCCCGCCACCGAATCCGGATTGTCGGATGGGGTCGGTCTCCCTTAAATATGCCGCCTCGAGTCCCTCTTGGCCGCGGAGAAAGGTTCCTGGCAACTCCAGCATGATCCCCATTCTTTTCCTTGACTCTCGTGCTCACAGTGTAACAAATGATTACGAAGGGACATTGGTATGCTGAATTCCTTGAGATATCCAAGAGCCCTTCAACCGGGTGACACGATCGGGGTGACGGCTCCCTCGGGCGGCGTCGGGACGGCCGTGATGCCCCGACTCGACCTTGCTCTCGGGCACCTCGTCACGCGCGGATTCCGGCTCCGGGAAGGCGCCTGCCTACGCCGCGATCACAAGCATGTCAGCGCGGACCGGGAAAGCCGTGCCAGAGAATTTATGGACTTCTGGCTGGATCCCGGGATTGCGGCCATCATCCCCCCGTGGGGCGGTGAACTGGTGATCGACCTGCTACCGCTTATCGATTTTGCGCGGCTCGGGTCGGCCGAACCCACATGGTTGATGGGCTATTCCGATATCAGCACACTCCTGTTTCCCCTAACCCTCCTGGCGGATGTCGCCACCGCGCACGGAACCAATCTGATGGACAGCATTCCCGGCCAATCGGATCCCCTCTCGACCCACTGCCTCGATCCTCTGTGCCGCGCTCCGGGCGAGTCTGTCGAGCAGGTTTCCTCCCACCACCACCAGGATCACTGGGTGGATTTCACCGAGGATCCGGGTCGGGGATTCAACCTCACCTCGCCCACCCGCTGGAAGGCCCTGGGTGGAAATGATGACCGGCAGGTGGCCATCCGGGGCCGAATGATTGGCGGATCTCTCGACACACTGGCGTGCCTCGTCGGCACTCGCTTTGGGAACCTCCCGGACTTCACGCGGCAGCACCGGCGGGACGGAGTCATCCTCTACCTTGAGAACGCAGAACTTGCCCCCCCTGCGGTTTTTCGTCATCTCACCCAGATGAGGATGGCCGGCTGGTTCGAAGGGTTGTCAGGACTCGTTTTGGGCCGCTCCGCAGCGGGGGCACCGGACGCCCACGATGACCTGACCTATCGGGAAGCGGTGGAGCAGGCCCTGGGCGACCTTGCCCTCCCGGTGATCCTGGATGCCGACATCGGCCATGTTCCACCGCAGATGACGATTCTGAACGGCGCGCTCGCCGAGATCTTCGCCGGAGATGGGAGGGGCAGGCTCATTCAGACTTTGGCACCATAGAAACTCGACAATTAACTTCTCAAAGCAAAGTTTGGCCTACTTCCTGCCCCGGATCTTGCGAACCGTCCTCCAATACCCGGGATGCGGGTACGCCAGGTTCCAGACATAGATGCCGGCGGCCCCGGCCTGCAACGCCTCGGCGGCCTGCCAGGCGAAGGATCGGTCATCGGCGGCCCACACCTCGTGAAGTTTGCCGGACTCGGTGTAGGTGAAGGTGATCTCTCCGCCAGCCTCATCCCACTTCGGGGTGATCTTGAGCCGGTCCATCAGCGGCTGGATACCCTCGACGCCCATCGTCACCGTCCGAGTCCACTCGAGATCCTCATGCTCCTTGTCGGCGGGTACCCAATTGCGGCCGTACCAGGGCAGGGCCGCAATGAACTTGCCCCTGGGCAGGTGGGACGCCGCGAACTTCACATCGTTGGAGTACCAGTCATGCGGCATGATTGAGCCGGGGTTGTCGGTGGAATAGTCATAGAGCATGACGCGGACCAGGTCGGCCGCCGCGCCCAGCGCGACATAGTCAAACGCCATCGAGGACTCGTCCTCCGCGCTGGGGAAATCCTGCACGGTCACCGAGAGCTTGCGCGGCCGCTTCATGAGGTGCAGGGCCCCGGCCAGCCGGGCCACGAAGGCCGTGAACTCGGTGCGGCTGACCTTGTCGATGCCCTCCAGGTCCAGGTCAATGCCGTCGAAATTGAACTGCTCGGCCTTCGCCACGAGCCCCGCGATGAGCCGGCCCGCCGCGGCACCCTCATAGGCGGCCGGCAGGGTCGGCGGGGTTCCCCCGATGGTCGCCCAGACCTCGATGCCGTGGGCCTGGGCCCAGGCGATGAGCGCGGGATCCTCGGGCTGGCCAGCGCTGGTGACCTCGCCGGTCGCGGACTCGCCGTAATAGAACAGGCAGATGGAGTTGATGTCCCGGGCGTGCTTCTTCAACTGGAGGATGTCGTCGTGCCAGTCGGCCACCCACCCGCCGAACGAAGGGGCCGCCACCGGCGCAGCGAGTGCGGGTCCTGCCAAGGCGGTGGCAAGGAGAAGGCCGGTCACCATCAGGCGCCCATAATCCCATGACCGCCGCGGCGGCCGCCTGGCCGGAGGCGATGCAGTCAGGCAGGCCGATCCCCGCAAACGCATTACCCGCCAACGCCAGCCCGGGCAGGGCGGCGGCCCGGCGGCGGATCTCGACCACCCGGTCCAGGTGCCCCAC
>JAHFSL010000451.1 GCA_023265785.1 Candidatus Coatesiibacteriota bacterium
GCCGGCCGACCCCGGCCGCCAGGACGACGACAGCCCGTACAGCGCTTGAAAGGCCACCCCGGAGCCCTTTCCATGGGTGATTTGACCTCCCGGCCTTCGCGCCTACAATAAGGAGGACATGAAGGCCCGGCTCCTGCTCCGCCCGCTGGTGCTCGCCGTGCTGTGCGTCGCGATCCTCGCGGCCACCGCCCCGCGCAAGTACCTCCTCACGCTCAGCCCCGGGGAGGGCGGATCGTGGTCGGATGTGATGTCCGACGCGGATGACGGGACCCTCGGGATCCTTCCGTCCTGCGCCTTCGAAGCGCCGCGCGTCGAGCGCGTCGCCGAGGCGCCTGCCCCGACGGCTCCCGTGTGCCTGCGGCCCCTGGCCCGGCACGACGCCGCCCGTTCCCCGCCGCTCGTCGCCTGACCCGGAAGTATTTTGACGGCGCGCGCGGTGGCGCCAGGCACAACGGCTTGATACGAGGGTTCGACACATTTCACCTTTGAGGGAGGACTGCACATGCGTAAGGTACTGGTTCTGGGTGTGATGCTGGCCGCGTTTGCCGGCACGGTGATGGCGGATGGCATGGCGGCGAAGAAGGAAGCCAAGGCCCCGGCCAAGAAGTCGATGCAGATGAAGGGCACGGTGGTTTCGGTGGACGCGGTGGCGAACAAGGTCGTGATCAAGGACGCGAAGGGCGTCTCCTCCGACCTGATGGTTTCGGCCGACACCAAGATCACGCGCAACGGCAAGAAGGCGACGCTGGCCGAGATCATGGCTGATGATTCGGTTCAGGCAACCTGCACGGACATGAATGGCGTGATGACCTGCAAGTCCATCAAGGCCAAGGCGCCCAAGAAGGCGGCCGCCGCAGCGAAGAAGTAGTTCGCCGGTCGACCGGTCGTTCGGCGGGGGCGGGGCCCGAAAGGGTCCCGCCCCCGTTCATTTCCCGCGGGGCTATGATGATGGTCATGCCCCCCGTGATTCGCCGCTGGGCGCTGGGCCGCCACCCCGCCCGGACGGTCCTGGTCGATGACACCGGCCGGCCCGCGCTGGCCGCCCTCCTTGGCCTCCCCGGCGATGCGGGGCACCGCGCCCCCGAAACGGACGGCCTCTTCGACCTGCGCAGCACCGGTGCCCCCCACGGCCACCCGCTCGTCCTCCGGCAGGTGACCCCGATGCGGGATGGCCTCCGGCTGGAGCTGGCGACCGCCGATGGCGCCCTGCGCGTCCGGTCCACCTGGACGACCCACCCCGCAACCGGCGTTCTATCCCGTCGCGACACCGTCACCAACCACTCGCGCCGGCGGGTGGTCCTCACCTGCGCCCGGCCCCGGTTCACCCTTGCCCGCGGCGTGTATCGCCTTTACGCCCAGGCCTCGTCGTGGGGAGCGGAGTCGCAAGGTGCCTGGCACAACCTCGTGCCGGGAACGGCCCTGGCCTGGGGCTCCGACCGCGGCCGGCTGTGCATCCCGGCTTCCCCCTACGCCGTCATCGTCCCGGCCGCCGGCGGGAGCGGCCTCGCAATTCATGTCCTCACGGGGGGCAACTGGGTGATCCGCGCCCGGACGACCGATGCCTCCTTCTCGGATGGCGGTCCGCACGCCGTCCTCGAAGCCGGGCTCGCCGATGCCGCGCTGGCCCTGCCCCTGGCGCCGGGTGCTTCGCATGCATGCCCCGAACTCCTCCTCCAGGCCGTGCCCGGTGGCGACCCCGCGGCGGCCGCGCCCGCACTCCAGCGGTTCCTGCTGGGCCGCGACCTCCTCGCCCAGCGGCGCGACCCTCCCGCCGTTTACAACACCTGGTTTGACCGGTATGACGATCTGGATCCCGCTCGGCTCGTCCGCCAGGCCCGGATCGCCCGGGACCTGGGATGCGAGGTCTTCACCGTGGATGCCGGCTGGTTCGGCCATGCGGGCGTGCGTTGGGACCGGCTGGTGGGCGAGTGGCGCGAGAAGCCTGATGCCGCGTTCCGGGGCCGGATGCGCGCATTCGCGGATCGCATCCGCGGGATGGGGCTGGGGTTCGGGCTGTGGATGGAGCCCGAACGAATCGCCCGCGCCGCCCCCATCGCGCGCGCCCACCCGGACTGGGTGATCGAGTCCCTCCCGGGCGGCGAGTACCGGCTGGATGTCGAGCATCCCCGGGCCCGGGCCTGGCTCAAGGAGGAGGTTGCCCGCACGATCCGGACCTACCAATTGAAGTGGCTCAAGGTGGACTCCAACCTGTTCCTCGGCCCCGACCCGCGGGGGCGCGAACTGTCCGGGTACTTTGCCGCGTGGTGGGGCCTGCTGGACGGCTGGCGGCGGGACCACCCGGACTGCTTCATTGAGGGCTGTTCCAGCGGCTGTCTGCGGCTGGATGGTTCCGCGCTCGCCCACCACGAGGCGCACTTCCTCTCGGACAATGTCACCCCCGCCGACATGTTCCGGATCCTGCAGGGCACCGCCCTGCGGGTGCCGCCCTCCCGGCTCACCCTCTGGACTGTCCTGCGCACCACGCCGGGCCGCGGCGTCGTGGCACCCCACATCCACAATTGGGGGACGCATGTCCCCGCCGACCCCGACTTCGTCGCCGCCATCTGCCTGCCCGGCATCCTGACGCTGTCCGGCGACCCGGAGAGCCTGCCCCCCGCCGCCCGGGCCCGCCTGCGCCACTGGGTGGGGTTCTGGAAGGCGCGGCGCACGTGGCTCACCGGCTCGGTGTGCCGCCTGCTGACCCCGCCGCGGCCACTGGCCGACCATACCGGCTGGGCCGCATTGCAGGTGGAAGACACCGCCGGGCCCCGCCGCCTCCTGCTGGCCTACCGGCTGGATGACCCTGCCACCGGGTGGCGACTGCGGGCCGCTGCCCTCGAAGCGCGCCGCCGCTATGCGGTGACGGACGCGGGCAACGGC
>JAHFSL010000452.1 GCA_023265785.1 Candidatus Coatesiibacteriota bacterium
CTGCTGGCCGTGGCCGTGCTCGGCCAACAGCGATCCGTGTTTCTCGCGCTGGGGGTGGCGGCGGCCGGAACGGCATGGCAGCATCCCGCGCGCCGCGCGTTCCTGGCCCGGCTGGCCGGCGCCGGGCTGGCCGCAGCGCTCGCGGCCGCCCTCCTGGCCGCCGCCCTCGACCGCCTTCCGGGCAACCGCCCGCCGCCCTACCGCCTGTTTCTTGGAAAAGTTTCCGGCCTCGCCGTGGCGCCGGGCCGCGACACCACCGCCGGTTTCCGCCGGCAGGCCTGGGCGGAGGCCCTGAACCGGTGGCGGGCGTCGCCGATCATCGGCGAGGGCTACGGGCTCCCGTTCTCCTTCCGGTATGAGCCGGCGACCGCCGGGCTTGATCCCGCGATGCTCGCACGGTCCCGGGAGATCGCGGCGACCAGCGACATCCGGCCCCACAACACCTACCTGACGATTCTTTACAAATCGGGCCTGGTCGGATTCGCGATCTTCCTGTGGTGGGCGGGACGGCTGGCCGGTCTGACCGCGGGCCGATTGGGAGCCGGTCGGGATGGGACGGCACGGCTTGACTTGCTGGGCGGTGTTCTTCTGCTTGCCGCCTTCGGGGCGGTCAACCTCATGTTGGAGAGTCCCTTTCTCTCGCTTCCGTTCTGGGGAATGGCCGGCCTCCTCGTGGCCGCGCCGGCCGGGAGGAGGGTGCGGCGATGAACATCGGCCTGGGCGTGCGGGATCTGACGATCAGCGGAGGGACCCAGCGCCAGGTCATCGAACTGGCACGGGGCCTGCTCGCGCAGGGGCACGCGGTGACCCTGTATTGCTGTGATCTCAACCGGGACCGGTGCTACCCCGACCGGCTGGCGGGCCTGTCCATCATCGCCCTGCGCGAGGGTGTTACCGCCGTCGAGACGGCGTCCGCGCATCCGTCGTGGCCCGGCCGCGCCGCCTATTACGCCCGCCGGTATCGCGCCCAGCGCGCCGATGCGCTGTCGCTGGCCGAACGGATGGATCCCGCCACGGACCTCTTCAATGCCCACGACCACGACGCGGGGTGGCTGGGCGACCGCGTGCGGCGTCGGCTGGGCATTCCCACGGTCTGGATGATCAACGATCTGCCGCGGAGTTTCTTCCCGCGGAGCGGCCCGGTCGCCGCCGCGCTGGGGCGCGCGGCGCTGGGCTGGAATGTCAACATCCTGGAGCGCCGGATCGCCCGGGGCTATGACCGGCTCATCGTGCTGGATCGGCGCAACCAGGCGCTTGTCCGGGCCGCCACCGGCGTGGAGGCCACCGTGGTCCGCAGTGGCCTCGACCTGGCCGCGTGCACCTTCCGGCCACGGGAGGCGCCTCCGGCCGGAAGGCCGCTCGCCCTGCTGTGCGTCGGCGCGCTCTTTCCCTGGCGCCGGTACGAAGACGCCATCGCCGCCCTCGCCCCCCTGGCCGTCGCGGGCCGGGCGGCGCGCCTGACCATCGTGGGGCACCGGGGCCGCGCCCCGGCGTATGCCGCGCGGCTGGAGCGGCTGGCGGCGGGCGCCGCGGGACCGGTCACCTTGACCGGCGACCTCCCCGAACCGGCCCTGCGGGAGGCCATCGCCGCGGCTGATGTCTTTCTCTTCCCGGCCAGTCCCCAGACCTGGGGGCTGACCGTCTTCGAGGCGATGGCCGCGGGCACGCCGGCCGTCGTGTCACGCGGCGCCGGGGCCTCCGAGGTGCTCGTGGACCGGGACACGGCGATGCTCGTGAACCCCGGCCGGCCGGCCGCCCTGGCGGCCGCCATCAGTGCGCTCGCCGCGGATCCCGCCCTCTATGCCGGTCTCAGCCTCAAGGGTCGCCGGTTCGTCGAAACCACCCTGAGCTGGGAGCGCTACGCCGCCGACATGGGTGCGCTGTTCGCCACCCTGCGGCGCTGAAAGGCCAGCACCGCGCCCACCGTGTCCTTGAGATTCAGCCGCGGCGTGAATCCGGTGAGGGTCCGGAGCCGTGCCGGACTCCCGTACACGATGGTGTCCTGCGAGGCCGGCACCAGCCCGGGGTCCGGGGCCAGGGTGACCGGGACCTTCGCCTGGGCCACCACCTCCGCCGCCAGGTCCGCGAGCCGGACCGGCACCCCCGAGCAGACATTGACCGGCTGGCCCTCCGCCGCCGGGCACGCCGCCAGCGCCCCATACGCGCGGACGGTGTCCCGCACATCCAGGAAGTCCCGCCGGACCGTCAGGTCCCCCACGCGCACCGGGGTGTCCGGTTCCAGCCCCGCCTCGCGCCGCGCCACCTCCCGGCAGAGCCGGGGCAGGAAGAAATCGTCGCCCTGCCGGGGCCCCGTGCAGTTGAAGGTCCGGGTCACGACCACCCGGAAGCCGTCGGTCTCCCGGTACTGCCAGGCGTACAGTTCCTGCGCCGCCTTGGCCACGCCGTAGGGTGAGAGCGGCCGGAGGGGATGGTCCTCGACGATCGGCAGGGCCCCGGCCGCCACCCGCCCGTAGGCCGTGGCGGAGCCGGCCAGGAGGACGGCGGGCCGGGTGGGAAGTTTCCGGAGGGCCTCGAAGAGCACCACGGTCGCACGGATCGAGTCCTCGACCACCCCCAGCGGTTCCCCGGCCGACCGGGACGGTGCGGGAAACGCCGCCAGATGCACCACGAGGTCGGGGGCGAACTCGGCCACCGCGGGCGCCAGATCGGCAGGCCGGGTGAGGTCGCCGCGAAAGACCCGGGCCGCGAGCGGGGGCGTCCCGGCCGGCCACCGACCGGAACGCGAGAAGCCGCCCACCGTGTGCCCGGCTTCCACCAGGTGTTCGGCCAGGAAGCTCCCGGTAAACCCCGTAAGCCCGGTGACGAAGACTTTCACCGCCGGAAGAAGGCACGGACGGTGGCCGCCATGTAGTCCACCT
>JAHFSL010000453.1 GCA_023265785.1 Candidatus Coatesiibacteriota bacterium
GCCGCACGCGCTCCCGGTGGGGCTGCTCCGGCTCACCGGCCAGGTGGACCGCGATGCGGTCCGGCTCCGCGTGTTCAGTACCTGGGAACGTGAGCGCCGGTGGGTGAATGCGCGGATCCCGGCCGACGACCGGATCCTGTTCACCGGCGAGGAGCGGCGGCTTTGGTTCGCGCCGCGGGTCATCAGCGCGTTCACCGTGGCCGAGCCGCTGCCGTGGAGGCTGACGCTGGAATCCGCCACTCCGGCGGAGCTGCGCAAGCGCTTCCGCCAGCGCGGAATCACGTGGTGGCTCCACAATTTCGTCTCAATGGATTACCGGGCCCTCATGCGGTTCCCCGGCCCGCCGTGGTCGGACCGCCAGTTGGCGCTCTACACGGCGTTTGTCCGGTCATATCTGGAACCGGAGCACCGGCCGGATCGTCTGGATTATGTCAACGGCGGGTTCTGGGTCTTCCGGGTGCATGCGCGCCCCGGGGGACCCTGGCCGGCCTACTTCCTCCCGCACACGGAGGGCTGTTTCGCGACCGCCCGCGGGTGGCAGGGCGCCGGACGGGTGGACGAGGCGCTGGCCGAGTCGGATCGGCAGGCGGCGCGCATGCCGGGCGTGCTGGAGTCCGAACTGCTGGCGGTGAAATTCTATGCGGTGCAGGAGAACCAGCCGGTCGTCGCGCGCAGGCTGGCGCCGGTCAATGCTTCGGGATTCATCGGGGATGCCAACTTCAAGCACGCCGCCGGGGCCGCGCTGCACGCCGGCCGGTACCTGGAGGGAGTCAGGCTGCTTGCCCGCGCGATCCGGTTGACCGGCGACAACGATCTCTATCGCAGCGTCGCCTACGCCTATTACCGCAGCGGGCAGGAACTCCTGAAGCGGGGCCGAATCCGGGAGGCGGTGCGGGACCTCGAGCAGGCGGCGGTCTGCGCTCCCGACCAGCCCGGCGTGCAGTATGAATATGCCAGAGCTCTGAAGGCCGCCGGGCGCCCCGGTGACGCCCTGCACTGGGCACACCGCGCCTGGGCCGCCCGCCCCGGCGATGCCGCCCTGCGCGCCCTCTTTCCTGAACTGGGGGGCCGGTGATCCTGCTCGGGCCGGTGGCGGTCGTATGGTCTCTGGTGTGCGCGGCGCTGGAGGCCGCGCACTGGCGTGACTGGCGCGACACCGCCGTCAGCTTCTGGCAAGCCGTAGGCCAGACCGGCGCCTTGGACCGGGTCGCGCTGGGCGGCGCGCTGCTCCGGCACGCGGGCGCCATCACCCTGATGCCGCTGCTGCTGGCGGGCGCGGCGGTGGTCGGCCGGCCGCTGACGCGCTGGCTGATGTTGCCCGCGCGCGGCTGGGGGCGCTGGCTGGCGGCCGCCGGGGCGGGGTGCGGTGTCGTGGCGCTCGTGCAACACGGGCTGGGGCTCACGTCGCTCTTTGATGCGCGGCTGCTCCGCGCCGAGGCCGTGCTGCTCCTCGGGTGTGGCGTGGGCTTCATCGTCCGGGAGCGCGGTTGGCGGTGGCGGCCGGCCGTGCCCGCGGCGGCGCGCGCGCCGCTCGCGGGCGCGGCCGTGTGCCTCCTCGTCGCCCTCCTCGGCACGCGGCTGCCGGACACGCACGAGGATGCCCGGGCCTACCATCTGGCCGCGCCGGAAGCCTACCTGCGCGAGCACCGCATCCACCTCCAGCCGTTGAATGTGAACTGGCACATGCCGCGCGGCGCGGAGATGGTCTATGCCCTCGGGTGGAATCTGGGTGACATCGAGGGGGCCAAGTTGGTCAATGCAGGCTTGGCTGGGCTGGGCGTGGCCGCGGCGGGTGCGCTGGCGGCCGCCGTGGCCGGGCCGGTGGCCGGCGCCTGGGCGGTGCTGTGGACGGCCGCGTGCGGCCTGGTGGCCGATGAGTGCTGGCAGGCCAAGAACGATCTCGTCCTCATGCTGTATGTCGCGCTGGCCGGGTGGTGCGCGGTGCAGGCCATGGGGGGTGGACGGCGCTGGTGGCTGGGCGTCGGCTGGTTTCTCGGGCTGGCAGCGGGGGTCAAGTTCACTGCAGGGTTTGCCCTCGGCGGACTGGTCGCGGCGGCGGTGGTCACGGGCTGCCGGCCGGGGTTCGCGCCAGCGGCGCTCGTGGCCGTGGGCTCCGCCGGGTGGCTGCTCGAGTCGTGGCTGTTTCTGGGTAATCCGACCCATCCGTTTCTGGCCGGCGTCTTCCCGGACATTGCGTGGAGTCCGTTCTACCAGCGCGCGCTTTCCACGGTGATGCGCGCGATCTCCCCGCACGTGGCCGGGACGGCGGCGGACCAGGCCGCGGGGGTCTGGCGTGCGTGGGGGAGTGCCGGGATCGGGTGTCCCGCCCTGCTGGCGCTCGCCCCGCTGGGCGCGGTCGCGCTGACCGGGAGGCCGGCGACCTTCCTACGTCTCTGGATCCTTGCCGCCTACGCGCTGTGGGTCCTGACCGAACGTAATGCCCGGTATCTCTTTCCGCTCGTGCCGGCGCTGGCTGCTCTGGCCGGTGTTGCGGCCGTCCGCTGGCGCGCCGCCCGACTCTGGCTGGTGGTGACGCCACTGCTGTGCGGGGTCGTGGCCGCAAGGCACCTGGTGCCTGACGGCTGGCGGAACCTGGCGGGGCAGATGGACCGGTCGGCGTACCAGGCCCGGCAATTCACGACCTGGCGGGACGCCTGCGGCTGGTTGAATGAGAATGTCCCGGCGAGGGACGGCGTGCTGTTCGCGGGCGAGGAGCGCCGGCTGTGGCTACGTTCCCGGGTCCCGGCGTCGCTGATGGTGGGGGAGCCGATCCCGTGGCGGCTGACGCGGGAGTCGCGGACCCCGGCCGAGATGCGCAAGAAGTTCCGCCAGCGCCATCTTGAGTGGATGCTGTACAACTTCGTGCAGGCCGAGTTCC
>JAHFSL010000454.1 GCA_023265785.1 Candidatus Coatesiibacteriota bacterium
CACCCGCCACCGCCCACCCCTTCGCTCCACGGCCACATGAGTCTCGTTCATGTCGCCGTGCAGGAGGGCCCGGAAAGCGCGGTCCCCTGACACCGTGTGCCTGGACAATCGCCACGCCAGCTCTGCCAGGAATGCACGCGAGAAGACCCGCGCCTCCCGGCAGGTGCGCACGGCGCGCCGGGTCATGGTCTTCGTGTTGAGAACTGGGACGCCCCGTGGGGCGGGTATGGCATGGAGCTGTCGTAACATCACCCCAGCCTCCCTTGCGAATCTTAACCAGTCGGCCCGGGTGAGCCGGTGGGCGACCCACCGGACCGCCATCCCGGGGACCGGCCGCAGGATCAGATAGTGCCAGGTCGAACGGTCACGCAATGTCCCCCGGGCCATGATGGCCGGCACCGGGGGCTTTCCCCGTTGCGCAATGGCATCCAGAGCGGCGGCTTCCCGTCTCCACGGCCGGTCGCTGATTGGAGGGTAGAACTTCACCAGCAATCGCCGGGCTCCCGCGCCGACGAAGAACACCGGACTCGTCCCCAGCCGTACGCCCTGCAACCGCCCTCCGGGCAGGCCATGTCGGTTGAGCACCATCTCCACCGGCCGCCGCCACAACCGCAGATTCGCGTGGATGGCACGCGACCCTTGCCAAGAGGCCACCCGGGGCAGCATCGTCGTTTGACGGTTTTCGCTCTTCATCGGCATCTCGAACATTTCAGCACGCGCCGCTTCAATTCAGAGAGCCCCTCGGGATTGCCAGGCTGACTATGCGCCCTGCCTGGCCAGCTTGGTGATTCGGCCGCCGATGATCCACTCCACGGCATAGATGTCCCCGTTGGGGGCGAAGCAGGCGCCATGCGGGCTATTGAAGAAGCCCGGACGGACATGCGCGGTGCCGGCCAGGTCCGGCCAGCCTGTGGGCATGATCGGAGGCCACCAGCTCCCGTCAGGATTCGGCTTCACCCGATCGCTTGCGCCGATTTCCTCGACGACCGCCAGTGTGTCCGCATCCAACACCTTCACCCCCGTGAACAATTCCGCCACCACCACTCGGTTGCCGAGGAAATCAAACCCGCACGGGCTGTGGCATGAAGAACTCTGGCGCACGAACTTCCCCTCGCCATCCAGCACGACGATTCGGTGATCGGAGCGGGAGGTGACGAACAGTTCAGACTTTCCATCCTTCATGCGGAACGCCACCCCGTGCGTCTCATGGAGCCGCCCCGCCGCACCCGGGCTGTCAATCGTGTCCACATGCTTCCCTTCCCGGGTGAACCGGTGCAGGAGGTGGGCCCCATACCCGTCACCCACCCAGACATCACCATTCAGGGGATTCTCCGCCGCCCAGGTCGGGACATACCGCTTGGGATCGGTCCCCTCATAGGCCGGGTGCTTCGGCGCCGGTAACTTCATGACCGTCTTTCCGTCGAGGGTCACCTTGGCCACCTCCGCGGAATCCTGATCGGCGAGCCACAGCAGTTCCTGCCCGCCCGACTCGACCTTCGTGAGCCCATGGGCGCCCACCCACCGGCTCCCGCCCACCGCCGAGATCAGTTTGCCGCTGGGGTCATAGGTCACAAGCCCGTTCTCGGCCTGGTGAAACACCACGATGGTCCCCGCCTTGGTGACGCACACCCCGTGCGTCCGCCCATTCGTCTTTCCTGAAGGACTGTCCGGAATCCTCGCCCAGCGATCTACCCATTCATACGGCATGGTGGTCCTCCCCGCGATGAGATCTAGATGGCAACATCATAACGACGGTCAGGTTCCGCACGTGCTTCCGCACCAAATCCCTGGATAGTCTCTGTCACAGTGCCGTATCCTCCGAAAGAACTTTAAGGTAGGCACTGTACGCATAGATGCGATTACGCTCTCGGCCGGTCGTTTCCTTGAGAATGCCTGCCTGCACCAGACTCTTGATCGCCTTGGCCGCCGTCGGCTTCGTCGTACGCAGGAGATCCATGACCCGCGCCAGCGTCACCATCGGATGGTCAGGCAACAGGTCAACCAGTCGCACGGCCGACAGCGTCGCGGCCTGATGAGCCATGAGAGTCCTGCGACTCTTTTCCAGAACCTCGTGCAGGCGTCCCGCCGCACGAATGCCGTCCTCCGTCGCCTCCGCCACACACCGGAGAAAGAAGGCCGCCCACCCCTCCCAATCGCCCTCCGTCCGCACCGCATCAAGCCGTTGATAGTACTCCGGCCGATGGCGCTTGAAGGCAAGGCTGACATACAGCAGTGGTGCATCAAGAATGCCCCAATGTTCGAGCAGGAGGGCGATCAGGAGACGACCCAGGCGCCCGTTGCCATCCAGAAACGGGTGGATGGTCTCGAACTGCACATGGGCGACCCCGGCCCGGAGCAGGGGAGGGAGCGGGTCATTCCCGTGAATCCATCGTTCCAGGCGGGCGAGGGCTTCCGGAACCTCGTCCGCAGGCGGCGGCACAAACCGGGCCGTCCCGGGCCGGTTGCCGCCAATCCAGTTCTGGGAGACGCGCAACTCCCCCGGTGTCTTGCCAACTCCCTTGGCTCCCCGCATCAGCCGCTTGTGCGCCCCGCACAGGAGCCGGGTGCAGATCGGCAATCCGCCCGGCCTGGCAATTTCAGCCCGGCTGTACTCAAGGGCTTCCACATACTGTGACACCTCGGCAACATCCGGAGGCGCCTCCTCCCGTTTCGTGGCTTCCCATGTCAGGACATCCATCAGGGTGGCCTGCGTTCCCTCGATCTGGGAGGAGATGACCGCCTCCTTGCGTAGGAAGCCGTACAGGAACCAGTTCCGATTGGGCACCATGGACGCCGCCACAGCCAGCCTGCCAAGTGCCGCAAGCGTGTCGCGGTGTCGTTCCAGCAGTTCACCCGTCACTTGAAGCGCGGG
>JAHFSL010000455.1 GCA_023265785.1 Candidatus Coatesiibacteriota bacterium
CCGCGTGGTGGAGGTCCTGGCCAACGCCGGCGCCCGGATTGATACCGTCGAGTTCTGTCCCCACCACCCGTTGGCCGGCGATCCGGTCCTGCGCCGGGTCTGTGACTGCCGCAAGCCCCGGCCCGGCCAGGCCTTCGCCGCCGCGCGCCACCTCAACGCGGGACTCACCGGGTGTGTCGCCATTGGCGACCGGCTCGTGGATGTGCGGCTCGGGCTGGGGCTGGGCGGACACGGCGTCCTGGTCCTGACCGGATATGGGGAGGCGCACCGGCGGCTGTGTGCCCGCCAGCGCGTGACCCCCAGCGCCATCGTCCCCTCCCTGCCGGAGGCGGTAGAGTGGATGCTCGCCCGATGACCACCGCCCGCCCGATCCTGGGACTGCCCGCCGATGTGACGCTGTTGTTTTCCACCCGCATCGTGCGGATGTTTGCGTACGGAATGCTCTCGGTGGTGCTGGCGGTGTACCTGGCCGAGTGCGGGTTCTCGCTGGCCCGGGTGGGCGCGCTGTTCAGTGCCGCGCTCGCCGGGGACCTGGTGATCACCTGGTGGCTCACGACCCGGGCGGACCGGCTCGGTCGGCGCCGCGTCCTGCTGGCCGGCGCACTGCTGATGGCCGGCGCGGGCGCCGTGTTTGCGACGACCGGCAACATCGTGCTCCTCGCGCTGGCGGCAACGATCGGCGTGATCACCCCCAGCGCCAAGGAGGTCGGCCCGTTCCTCGCCGTGGAGCAGGCGGCGCTCGCGCAATTCGTCCCCTCCGCCCGGATCACCCGGACCTTCGCCTGGTATCAGCTCGCGGGCGCGGGCGCGGGTGCCGCCGGCGCGGGGTGTTGCGGACTGCTGGTGGGCCTCACCGGGGCGTGGGGCTGGGACCCGCTGGCCGGCCAGCGGCTGGTGGTCCTGGCGTATGCCGCGTTCGGTCTCGTGCTCTTCGGTCTGTTCCTCGCGCTGTCCCCTGCCGCCGAAGCGCCCTCCGGCGGCCGCGCCGTCCCGCGCACGTGGCTCGGCCTACATGCCTCCCACCGCACGGTCCTCAAGCTGTCCGGGCTGTTCTCGATTGACGCCTTCGCGGGCGGCCTTGCGGTGGACAGCCTGCTGGCCTACTGGTTCCACGCGCGGTTCGGGACATCGGTCGCCACCCTGGGAGCGATCTTCATGGCAGCGAACCTGCTCGCCGCGCTCTCCGCGCTGGCGGCGGCGCCGCTCGGGGAGCGGTTTGGCCTGGTGAACACGATGGTCTTCACCCACCTGCCGTCGAACGTGCTGCTCATGCTCGTGCCGCTGATGCCCAGCCTGCCTCTGGCCGTTGGCGTCCTGATGCTGCGGTTCAGCATTTCGCAGATGGATGTGCCGACCCGGCAGGCGCTGGTCATCGCCTCGGTGGCGGAAGACGAGCGCGCCGCCGCCAACGGCGTCACGGCGATCGCCCGGTCGCTCGGCTCGGCGATTTCCCCCGCCCTGGCCGGCCCGCTCTATGCGTCGGTCGCCCTTCTCAACGTGCCGCTCTACGCCTGCGGCGCGCTCAAGTCGGCCTATGATCTCCTGCTGTATCGGGGGTTTCGCCAGAACCGTTTCGGCCGGCGCTGACCCTCCGGGTGGTCCGCCCTAGCGCAGGGCGGGATCGAGCGCGAACCGGCGGAACCGGGTGCGGGAGTCGGCTTTGGCCAACAGCCCGTACTTGCCGTTGACGGTGCGGGGCAGGTCGTAGATGAAGAGCCGGTGACCGCCGAGTTCGGCGGAGACCCGGCGGCCGTTGACCCGGGCGGTCAGTCCGTACCACTTCCCGGATCGCAACGGAATTCGATGAAGGTATCGGGTCAGCCGCCGGGCCTTGACGTACTCAAACAGCATCACATTATTTTCGAGGGCATTGAGCCGCAGGAGCCAGTAGGAATCCGGCGAGGTCATGCCGAAGGCGATTCCGCCCGCCCGGTCGGCCTTGCCGGAGACTGGTTGGACTTCGACGGCGAGCGCCCCCTCCGCGAAGGATCCCTCCTTCACCAGCGCGAGCGGGAAGTAGTAGAACGCCTTCACTTCGTCGAGAACCGACTCGGGGAGCCCCTGGAACATCAGCGCCAGCGTCCCGGCCGCCCCTGCCGCGGGGGCCTGTTCCCACCGGTCGCCCCGCACCTCGACCTCGGCCCCCTCCCCCGTCCCGGAAAATTCCCAGATTCCGACGACCGGCTGGAGCATGGTTGGGGTCAACAGGATGGGCTGGGGCGATGCCAGTGCAGTTGCCGCGGAGACCAGCAGGTGGATGACACCTGCACAGGTCACTTGAATGCGCCTTCCGGTTTTCCCTTTCGAACCATCTCCTCACAGTAGGCGTACAGGGCGTCATAGACGATGGACTCGGCCGCGAGGGTGGCATGGTCGTCCTTGAACCCGAGGTGGCGGAACCCCTCCGCGACAGCGTTCAGACCTGGCCCTTCTGGCTGGTTCCACAGTGCATTGTCAGTGTCGGCCCCGTTCACGATCTTGCCCAACAGGATCAGGGCGGGGTTGCCGGTCAGCCCGTGCTTCTTGAGGATTGCCTCAAACGAGCACGCCTGCCCGTGGTGCCCAAGTTCAACATCGGGGACATCGTAGGGAATGGCTCCCTCCCGCGCCGCCACGGCCAGGACCTGGTCCCCGGGCACGAACAGGAACACCGCCTCCGAGTCCACGAACTTGGCGATGAGCCAGGGGCACGCCACCCGGTCGACCTTCACATGCTCCCGCGTCACCCATTTCATCCCGGGCCCACCATACCACCGGGAAGATGCTTCGCCACACAGTTGTCAAAGCTATGAATTGGAGGATTGAAGTGCCGGGGTGAAGGAGTACGGTGAAATCAGGAGGTGTCCAATGCAAATCCATCCGCT
>JAHFSL010000456.1 GCA_023265785.1 Candidatus Coatesiibacteriota bacterium
GGTGGAACATCCCGGAGGCGGGGAGCCCGGCGAGCGCGGCATCGAAGGTGATCTCGCCACGCCTGACCGAGGTGGCCACGCGGGCGTCAACCACGCGTGCACCCGCCGGCATTCCGACCAGATACGCATCGCCACAGAGGCCCCGGCGCTCCACCTCCCCCCTGACCTCCTTGGCGCGGGCGCTGTCGGCGTAGGAGAGGACGACGGCCTTTTGTGGCATGGCGATCACCAGCAGACTGACGAGGTGTGTGGTTCCGGGCGGGCACACGGCGGTCAGGTCCAGGTCCCCTCCGGGGAAATGAATCTCGCCGGCCCGGGTCCCGTCCACATACACGGCGGCAAATGAATTCAGCGTATGGAGGTCCAGCATCACGCGCCGGCCCGCCCATCCCGCCGGCACGGCCACCTCGCGCTGGTACCAGGCCGCGGTCAGGTCCCCCAGTCGGGCGTCCTTCCAGGACGGGTGGGGATGAACCGTCTGGGATTCCTTCTGGAGGTAGTCGCGCACCCCCGGCCAACAGCCGGGGACCTTGAACCAACCCCAGCCGTCCACGGGCACGGCGGCGGCATCATTGGTTGCCGGCTGCCAGCGCCAGAGCCCGTTGATTGAGATCCGCTCGCGCGTCGCGGTGGTCTCGCGCCACGCCGCCGCCGGATCCCAGACCGCCTTGACGCCCGGGGGCAGCGCGGCCGCAACAGGATCCGCGCTCGTCACCGGGCCCGCCGAACCGCACAGCCCCGCGACCAGAGCGACCACCATCCGGCGAGGCCTTGCCACGCGGTCATTGTAGCCGGGGTGCGCCGGGCGGTCGGCATCCAGGAATTCTATACCCCGGGGCGGCGGTACAATGCGCGCGAGATGCCCCTGTCGACGCGCGCCGGCCTGCGTCCCGCCCCGGTTCCCCGACCGGTCTCCCCGGGCAGTCCACCCGGAGGCGGGCCGATCGGCGAAGTGATCTTCCGCACCCGGGTGACGCCGCATTGCCGGCCGCTGGGGACGGCGACGGCGTTTCACGCCCGGACCGGCCGGTCATGGCCCTGGAAGTTCCTGCTTGTGGAGTACAAGCGGCTCGAGCCCGGCCATCGGTATGCGTATCACCGCCATCCGGAGGACCTTTATGAACTGTACGTCGTCATGGCCGGCCGGGTTCGTCTGGCCTTCGAGGGCCGCGCGGCCGAGGAACTGGCCGATGGCCGCGCCGTGCTCCTCGGACCGGCGCCCCGCCACACCATGGAGGCGCCGGCCGGCGCGCGGGTCCTGAACCTCCACTTTCCCCTCTCCCGGCGCGCGCCCTGGAACGAGGTGGTCCGTCGGCTGGCCAGTCGCCCTTTCGCCCTCTCCCGATTTGCGCTTGACGCCCTGCGCGGCCTCGTGGCCCTCCACCGGAGTCCCGAAGCGCTCCGGCCGTACGCCGCGCACGCCCTCCTGGCCGCGGCCCTGCTCGATGCCGCGGGGCGCATGGAGGACGCCCCGGCCACCACCGTGGACCGGCGTGCGGTCGGCCCGCTTGCCGTCCGGCTCGCCTGGCTGCTCGACCGCCGGCCCGAGGCTACGCACCGCAACGCCGCCATCGCCCGGGCCCTCAACCTGTCGGTCCGCGCACTTGAAACGGGCTTTCGACGGGAAACCGGTGAAACCCTGCACCGGGCCCTGGTGCGACTGCGGTTGGAACGGGCGTTCGGCCTCCTGGCCTCCGGTGAACGATCGGTCAAGCGGATTGCGGTGGAATGCGGGTTCCCGGACCCCTCGTATTTTATTCGAGTCTTCCGGCGCGCCTACGGCGTCACACCAGGGGCCTGGCACCGGGAATCCTCCCGCCCCGCCTAGGCCGCCGCCCTCCCCCGTGGGAGAAAAATCCTATCGGGCTGCGCGTATTTCCTATTCGCTCCGGTCAGGTCTCCACGGGAAGAGCCCATAATGGGGGCTCCATCATGGGGAGATTGCGTTCGATGATCCGCCGCCCGGCGGCAGGCCTGTGCCTGCTGGCCGCGGTCCTGCCGACCATCAAGGCCCGGGCGGATTGCGTGCTGGATGTGTTCGACACCCCGGCCGCGCCGATCGCGCTGGGCCCCACCCTCTTCCCCAACTGGCTGCAGGCGCCCGTGACCGCCTTCCAGATTGCCGAGTGCGACGATGCGGTGTGCACCGGGTGTGCCGCCAGTAACCTCGCCGGGCTCACGATCATGAACTACGGCACGGCGACCGGCGGGGGCGCGGGCGATCTCACGGGCATGTACTTCCGCGTGGTCTGCGGCGCGACCAACGTCGTCCAAACCATGACCTGGGCCGGGAACTGGGCCGGCGTCCCGGCCTGGACCTGGGCCGGCCCCGCGTTCGCGCTCCCGGATGCGTGCACCAACTGCGCCTGCGCCATCAACCTCTATGTGTATACCGATGTCGCCCCGTGCCCGGTGGACGGCGACACCGTCATCCTGGGCCCCGGCTTCAACGATGTCCTGAACCCGGGCTGGCCGGGCGGCGTGTATGACTCCTGCGGGTGCGCGGGTCCCTGGGGGGCGTCCATGGACTCGGTGCCAAAGACCATCCGCTATGTGGCGAAGGAAGCGGACCGGACCGAGGCCCCGCCCGGTGACACGGTCACCTACACCATCTCGTACGGCCGGCCGGGGACGACGGTCCTGACCAACCTCTGGGTCACCGATACCCTGCCGCCCAACACCCACTACGTCGTGGGCAGTGCCAACCCCGCCCCCGATGCCGGGTTCGATCCCGACTGGGGCCCACCCATCCGCCTGCGCTGGACCGCGGCGGGCGGCGCGCCCACGGGCGGCCCGACGGGGCGCATCACCTTCCAGGCCACCGTGGATTGGGGGAACGGGGAAGCCTTCGAGCCCGGCAGCGG
>JAHFSL010000457.1:0-468 GCA_023265785.1 Candidatus Coatesiibacteriota bacterium
CCTCCTGTCCCATGTACGTCGCCGCACCCTGGCGTTGGGCGTGACCTTCCTGCACGGTTGCCACCGACCCCAACCGAACCGGCTGGCCGCGCACATCGAGCGCCACGGGAACCTGACGCAGGGCCTCCAGCCGGCTCATCGTCCCCATGGTCCGGACGACCAGGGAACGCCCCTCGTGCTCGATGGTGCCACCCCCGAAGTTCTCACCGATCGTCCGCAGGGCGGTCGCGAGCCGCTCGATCGTCAACCCGCGCTGTTCCAGCCGGCCGGGATCCACCTCCACATGAATTTCCTTTTGGTATCCGCCCTGGGAATCCACCTCCGCAATCCCGACCACGCTGGCCTTGAGGTATCGCCGGATGCCCCGGTCCTGGATCGTGCGGAGATACAGCAAGCGCTCCTGCTCGGATTTCCCGGCGAGGACCGTACGCTCCCGGGGCAGCACCACGTACATCGGGACTTCACCGA
>JAHFSL010000457.1:478-2863 GCA_023265785.1 Candidatus Coatesiibacteriota bacterium
GGAGCCGCTCGGCAACCTGCTGGCGGCTCCAGTAGATGTCCGTGCCGTCATGAAAAGTGATCACCACCTGTACCAGCCCGTTCTTCGAGAGCGACCTGACCTCGGAAACCCTTCCGATCCCGGCCATTTCGGCTTCGACGGGCCCGGCAATGGTCCGCTCGGCCTGTTCGGGATCCAGTCCGCCCGTCCTGACATTCACGAGAACCTGGACGGGGGTGATGTCGGGAACGGCGTCCACCCGGAGGGTGAACAGGAACCACAGGCCGGCCACGCCCAGGACGGAAAAGGCCGCAAGCATGGCCCGGGGACGGCGGAGGGAAACGGCGACGACGCGATCCAGCGGGGAGACAGTCTCCAGGTTCCGGCTCATCGGGCGCCCCCCCCCGACCCGGCGAGAAACTCCACAAGCGCGGCGGCCATGTCGGGAACGCCCGCCAACTCACACAGGGCACTCCAGCGGTCCACCGCCTGGCGTTGTGCCTCCAGGCCACGCCGGGCCGCATCGGCCGCCTGCCCGTCCAGTTCCAAATAGACCAGCAGATCAAGCCGTCCCCGCTGAAATTCCCGGTCAGCCTCCACGACCCCGGCCTCGAGGTCCGCCAGGAACGCCTCGGAATACAGCCGGGCCTGACTCTGCGCCGCATCGAGCTCGACACGCGCGGCGGCGCCTTCCGATTCAACCTGCCGCACGATGGCGTCGAGCCGATGCTCCTCGGCATCGAGGCGGGCCAATTGTCTCCGGTGGCCGGCCCGGTTCCGGTTCAGGAACGGGAGGGCCACCTCAACGCCTGCGCCCAACATGCCGGAGCCATCGGCGGAATTCCGGCTCGAGACGGCGAACAGCGTGGGATCGGGCCATGCCTCGCGCCGCGCGAGCCCGGCAGCGGCCCGGGCCGCGGCAACCACGGCCCGCTGGGCGGCCAGGTCGGGGTTGCCATCCAGGAGACGCACGCTCCAGCCTCCGGCGTCCCATCGCGTCGCACCCTCCACCCAGGGAACGGTGAGTTCGGATAGGCCGGGCTCGTCCTCGCCCGCAAGAAATGCCAGGTGGGATGCGGCCGATGCCACGGCCGCATCCGCTTCAAGGTGGGCCGCGGCGAGTTCGCGGAGGCGCAGTTCCACGATCTGCCGCTCCGCCCTGCGCTGCGGACTCGGGAAGAGGCGCCCCGCCAGGTATCCCTGCACGGTTTCCAGCCTGGCCTGCCGGGCCGTGGTCAGACCGGCCAGCCGGCGTCGCAACGCAAACTCCCAGGCCAGCCGGAGCGTCGATACGGCGAGGCCGGTTTCCCCCCTCCGCACTTCCGCGCGGGCCAGGTCCAGCTCCGCGTCCGCCACGGCCACGCGCCACCCGCGCTTGCCCGGAAAGGAAAGCGGCTGGGAGACGGTCGTCTCTATCGCCGTGCCGCGTGCGACCCCGGCCTGGCTGGCCCCCACGGAAACGCCAAGACCGGGATTGTCCCAGCCACGGGCCTGCCGGACAGCCTCCCGGCACTCCTCGACCCGGGCCCTCAGCGCGGCCAGAGATTCGGACCGGGCCTGGGCCCGGGCCATGATCGTTTCGAGCGAGGGCGCGGCCGCCCGGGCGGCGCCCGGGACCAGAGCGACAAGCAGGACGAAGCTGCGGACGGACACCGTCATGGTTCCCCTCCCAGGGCTCGCGCGGCACAACGCCGCGCGACGTGCGTTCGATCCGCGACCGGAGTCTCCGGAGGGCGGATCAGGCTGGCTTGGTGATTCGGGTCAGTGCGGGAACTTCAGCCGATGGGGGGGCGGAGCGGGAGGGATCCCGGGGCCACGGGGACGGTGAGCAACGCCACCGGCTCCACGCCCCGCTCGCCCGCGTTCATGGTGACGGCCACAACCTCGGCAAGGAGGCACGGCATGGCGCCGCAGCACAGACACCCGTGGGAAGCGGGACCCGGCGCTTCACAGGGCGCATCCTGGTGCCCGAAATCCGGGCAACACGGATCCGTCAACGCCGGGAATGTCGGGGCGCCACACAGTCGGGTGCCGCCAAGCGCCATCAGGATCACGGCAAGCAGGGGCGGGACCAGGGCTGTTCGCCGCATTCCCGGTTTCATGGCCACTGACACCTGACGATCATGTCGTGTCCATGATACAGGGACTTCAGGGCAACCCCCGCACGGCGTGCATGTACGCCACCAGCCCTTCAAGCTCGCCGGGTCGCAGGGCGTGACGGTACGCCGGCATGGCGATCCGCTGGCGGCCGGTGAAAAACCGGGCGAGGGGATTCCCCGCCAGCCGGGGGATCCCGCCGTCCAGGATCCAGCCTCGCAACTCGGCATCGTCCCGCACGAGGTCACCGAAGTCGGACCCCTCCCAGGCGGGAATCACGCCCTTGAGGCTCCGGGGATTGCGCGATCC
>JAHFSL010000458.1 GCA_023265785.1 Candidatus Coatesiibacteriota bacterium
GGGCCGCAGGAGGGCGAGCCAGCCGCCGACCAGGTTGCAGGCGGCGGCGGCCCCGCCGAGGACGATGAGCAGCCAGGGCGCCGTGGACATCCCGTTGATCGTACCCTATGCCCTGTCACGCCCCCTTCGGTTCCGCGCGGCCTTGCCGGGGGCGGGTTCCTGCGGCATGATCAAAGGGAGCCCCATGACCGTCGCCCGTCCCGCCCCCCCGCACCCTTCCGCCCACCGGGTCCTCTTCCGCCTCCTTGCGGCGGGGAGTGTGCTCCTGGGCCCGAATGCGGGGATCGCGGCCACCGCGCTCCTCAACGTCCTGCCGCCGTCCGCTTCCTCGCCGGCGCACGACCTGGCGACCTTCCTGACGGGGTGCGGGGTGACGGTGACCGATGCCCGCATTGTCGGGGCCGTCACTGCGTTCGGCAAGTTCACGGGGAATCCCGCCGTCATCGGGTTCGCCTCCGGCGTGGTCCTGTCCTCGGGCGTGGCCGGGGCGGTGGTGGGTCCGAACACGGCTAACGGCACCTCCGGATCGCCGGGGACGCCTGGCGATGCCCGGCTGGACGCCCTGGTCGGGGTGTCGACGCATGACGCGGCGATCCTGGAATTCGACTTCATCCCTTCCAGCACGGTGATCTCCTTTGATTACGTCTTCGGGTCGGAGGAATACAACGAGTACGTCGGCAGTTATAACGACGTCTTTGCGTTCTGGCTGAACGGGGTCAACGTGGCGTACCTGCCGGGCACGACCACCCCGGTGTCGGTGAACAACGTGAACGCCGGCAACCCGATCGGGACCCAGGCGGCGGGGTCGTCCATCAGCGCGTCCCAGTACTATTACGACAACGCGATCGCCACCGCGACCACGACCGGCGGCGCGGCGTCCGCGACCCGGCTGGCCGGGTGCGAACTCGACGGATTGACCGTGGTGTTCACGGTGACGGCCACGGTGGTGCCGGGCACCATTAACCGCATTTCATTTGCCATTGCCGACGCCTCGGACAGCGCCCTGGATTCCGCGGTGTTCATCCGGGCCGGGAGCCTGGCCAGCGGGGGATGTTCGGGCGGCGCGGCGCCGGCCTCCGCCGGGGGCGCCGCCCCCGCGTCCCCGCTCTCCTTCCTGCCGAATCCCTGGCGGCCGGGCCGGGGCGGCGGCCAGGACGCGGCCATGCTGACGATGCGGTCGCTTCCGGCGCGCGCGACCGTGCATGTCTACACCGCGGGGGGCGTCCTGGTCCGGGAACTGGCCGATGCGGACGGGGACGGTCTGGTGGTGTGGGACGGGCGGAATGCCGCCGGGAGCCCGGTCTCCAGCGGCGTGTACCTCATCGTAGTCGAAGGGGTGGACGGCAAGCGGACCGTCTCGCGGCTGGTGGTCGCCCGATGACCCGCCGGCGGGTGGGGCTGGCGGGTTTGCTGGTCGTTCTGGCGGGCTCCGCCCTGGCCGGACTGGGGCAGTTTCGGGAGGTCATCGGGACCGGCGGCGCCTCCCGGGGGGAGGCCGTGGTGGTGGACGCGGACGGAACCTCCTTTGTGGCGGGCGACTTTCAGGCGGATGCGACCTCTCCCGTCCTGCCGTTCATCAGCCGGTACGATGCCTGGGGCCTCCTGCAGTGGACGCTCACGCAATTCGGCACGTCGGGCAGTACGGGGTACGGGAGTGCGGCGCTGGCCGTCGCCCTCCTGCCGGTGTCGGGGACGGTGTATGACGTCCTGGTGGGGGGGCGCGTCTGGTCTGGTACCACCACAGGCCTGGACGCATTCCTGGCACGGCTGGGGGCCGACGGCACACCGATCTGGATGGTGGTCAACCAGCAACCGGGTTGGGACGAGGCTATTCACGCGATAGCCGTCGCGAAGTCGGGCGCAATTTGGGCGGCCGGGCGGTGGGAAAGTGGAGGGTATGGCCAGCCGTGGGTGGATCGGTTTGACGGATCGGGCACGCCGCAGGTCCCCCCAATCGTCTTGACGGATTTCAACAACACGGAGAATGCAGCCCTCGGGTTGGCAGTGGATGCATCGGGGAGTGTCTACGTTGCCGGCGTTCGCGCGGAACTCGGCAATGGCTACGATGCCTTCTTGACGAAGATTACGCCCGGGTCCGTTCAGCAATGGACGATCACCTTTGACGGTGGGGTGGGAAGCACGGACTTCGCTACGAGCGTGGCGGTGGCGCCTGGCGGCGATCTCGTGGTGGTGGGCGGGGCCTTCGGACCGGGCACCCGGACGGACAGCCTGATCGCCCGGGTTTCGGCCGGAGGATCGGTTCTCTGGGCGCGCACGCTGGATGGGGGCGAGAAGGATGATGACTGGGCCACGGCCTGCGCGATCGCCAGTGACGGCACCATCTACGTGACCGGTGGCGTGGATCGAGCCACGGGCGTGTTCTCCGATATCTGGCTGGCCACGCTGGACACCGGTGGGAATGTCCTCTCCGAACTGGACCGCAATTACGGGGGCAACTACGTGGATCGCGGTCTGGGGCTGGCGCTGGGCCCGGCGGGCCGGGTCTGGGTGGTCGGCGAGATCACCGACGCTTCGAATGTGCGGCGCATGATCCTGACGGAATACATGCCGGTCAGCGCGCCCTCCACGGCGCCCGTCGTGGTGGAGGGGGTGGCCGCGATGCCGAATCCCTTCCGACCGCGAAGCGGCGGGCCGCAGGACGCGGCGGGAATCACCTTCCGGACGGTTCCGGCGGGCGCCGCGGTGCGGGTCTACACCCTGCGCGGCACCCTGGTGGCGGATCTGGTGGATACGGATGCGGATGGCATCATCGTCTGGAACGGGAAGGACCTGAACGGCGACGACGCGGTGTCCGGGATTTATGCCTACGTGGTCAAGGCCACGACCTGGG
>JAHFSL010000459.1 GCA_023265785.1 Candidatus Coatesiibacteriota bacterium
CAGACAGGCATCCGCACCATCGGCGCAGGCTTGTGAGGATTGGCCGCGCCGGGGATACTGCCCAGCCGGATCTTTTCCACCAGTTCCTCGGCGTTGTACCGGTCGCGCACGCCGCGCAACGAGGGGATTTCCCCGCCCACGACATTATTGTTCGGGTTGCCGCCCACGCCGGCGATCCCGTGACAGCCCACACAGCCCGCGTGCAGGAAGATGGTCTCGCCGCGCTTGATCGGATCCTTCGCCAGCGCGGGGGCCTCCCACGGCTTGCCGTCGCGGGCAAAGGCTTCGCCCTTCTGCTCCGCCAGGAATGCCACCAGATCCTTGCGGACGGACTCGGGCAGGTGCAGGTTGGGCATGACCGTGTGGCCCTTCCAGGCGTGCGGATTGCCCAACCAGAGGTCCAGCCACGCGGCCGTCTTCCGGAACCCGATATAGGAAAGGTCGGGCCCGTAGTGCGCCCCGGTCGCCCCGATGGCATGGCACCGGACACAGCCGAAGGCGTGGAAATACTCCCGGCCCCGCGCCACGGGATCGGTGGCGCGCTGGCACCCGGCCAGCGCCGCGAGCAGAACCGCCGTCAGGACCTTCGCGCGATGCCCCATGAAGTCCCGCCATGGTAACCAAGGGGCCGGGTGAAGTCAACGGGTCCATGACCCCGATCATGCCTCCGGCTGACCCCCATCCTAGGCAACGGTCCGCCGGATTGTTTCGCTTGACACCCTCTGCTAGAATCCGCGGAGCATGAACGGGTTCAACTGGGGGCTTCCGGAACAGGCCTCCACCTACGCGCCCCACATCGACTGGGGCATCGGCATCCTCCACTGGGTCATGGTGGCGATGTTCGTGCTCTGGGGCTCTTTCACCCTCTACTGCCTGGTGAAGTACCGGGCCCGCACGGGCGTTCGCGCCCAGTATGAGGAAGCGGGTCATTTCTGGGCCCTCACTCCCGACCTGGCGGTCGTGGCGTTCGAACTCATCCTGATCTTCGTCTATGCCATCCCCCGGTGGAACGCGATGCGCCGGGAGCCCCCCGCCGAAGCCGCCAGCACCGTGGTCCATGTCGTGGCCTAGCAGTTCGCCTGGAACGTGCATTACGCCGGCCCGGACGGAAAGTTCGGCCGCACGATGCCCTCCCTTATGAATATGAACAACCCCATTGGGCTGGACGCGACCGATCCGGCCGCGGCTGATGACGTGGTGACCCAGAATGAAATCCATGCGCCCCTGGGCAAGCCGGTGCTGGTGTACCTGACCTCCAAGGACGTCATCCATTCCTTCTTTATCCCCGAGTTCCGGATGAAGACGGACGCCGTGCCCGGCCTGCGGGTCCCGCTCTGGTTCGAGCCGACGAAGGCCGGCCAGTACGAGATCGGCTGCGCCCAGTTGTGCGGGATCGCCCACTACGCCATGCGCGGGGATTTCTTTGTGCTGGAGCCCAAGGCCTATGACGCCTGGCTCAAGGCCCAGGTCAAGTCATGAGCGCGGGCCACGACGCGCACGGCCACGGACCGACTTCCTTCTGGAAAAAGTATGTCTTCTCGGTGGATCACAAGGTGATCGGCCTGCAGTACATGTTCACGGCGTTCTGCTTCCTGCTAATCGGATTCGGGCTTGCGATCCTGATCCGCACCCAGCTGGCCTTCCCGGGCCGCCCCATTCCCTTCATCGGATCCCTCCTGCCGTCGTCCATGGCGCCCGGCGGCATCATCAGCCCGGAGTTTTACAACCAGTTGGGCGCGATGCACGGGACCATCATGGTGTTCCTGGGCATCGTGCCGCTGGGCGTGGGCGCGTTCGGCAACTACGTGCTGCCGCTCCAGATCGGCGCCCCGGACATGGCCTTCCCGCGGTGGAACATGATGTCCTACTGGCTCTACCTGCCCGGCGGGCTGATCATGCTGGCCTCCTTCTTCCTGCCCGGCGGCGCCGCCCAGTCCGGGTGGACCTCCTACCCCCCGCTCTCGGACATCTCGCCCGGCCAGACGGTCTGGCTATGCGGCATGCTGCTCCTGATCTTCTCCTCGCTGCTGGGCGCCGTGAACTTCATCACGACCACCATCAACATGCGCGCTCCCGGGCTCTCCTTCAGCCGGATGCCGGTGTTCGTGTGGGCCCAGTTCGTCACCGCCATCCTGCTCCTACTGGCGTTCCCGCCGCTTCAGGGCGCCGCCATCATGCAGTTCATGGACCGGGTCTTCCACACCTCATTCTTCCTGCCGGCAGGACTGGTGATCAGCGGCGAGCCGCTGGCCCGGTCCGGTGGCGGGCAGGTCCTGCTCTGGCAGCACCTGTTCTGGTTCCTGGCCCACCCTGAAGTGTATGTCCTGCTCCTGCCCCCGATGGGCATCGTCGCCGAGATCATCGCCAACAACACCCGGAAGCCCCTCTTCGGCTACAAGGAAATGGTTGGTTCCATGATCTTCCTGGGCTTCATGTCCTTCATCGTGTGGGCCCACCACATGTTCCTGTCCGGGATGAAGCCGGCGCTGGCCAACTTCTTCCTGGTCACCACGATGATCATCTCCATTCCCTCGGTGGCGATTCTGACCTGCCTGGTCGCCTCACTCAAGGGCGGGTCCATCCGGTTCACGAACCCGATGCTGTTCGCCCTTGCCTTCCTCCCGCTGTTCGGGATCGGCGGGCTGACCGGCCTGCCCCTCGGGCTCACCGTCACGGACATCTACCTGCACGACACCTATTACGTGATTGGCCACTTCCACTATGTGGTGGTGACCGGCAGTCTCCTCGCCCTCATGGGGGGGCTGTACCACTGGTTCCCCAAGATGTTCGGCCGGCGGATGAGCCTCGGGCTGGGCCAGGTCCACTTCTGGGGCACGGCCATCTGC
>JAHFSL010000460.1 GCA_023265785.1 Candidatus Coatesiibacteriota bacterium
TTCAGGATCACCACCAGGTCGGCATGGCCGCGGTGCAGGAAGCAGTCCAGGTCCGTGAACCCGGGGACCCCGTACTGCGCCGCGACCTTCGCCACCCGCGTGGGCACCAGGTCACAGACGGCCGTGAGCCGGGCCAGCCCCTTGAATTCCTTCGCGATCGCGGGCAGGTAGGACTTCTGCGCGATATCGCCGCACCCGACAACGCCCAGCCGGACCATAGGGTCCTAGGGTATCACGGGGATTTCAGGCCGTACTTCTCCATCCGGTAGATGAGGGTGGCCCGGGTGAGCCCCAGCAGGGCGGCGGCTTTGGTTTGGTTGCCCCCGGTCCGGGCCAGCGCCTGGGCCAGCAGGTCCTTTTCCAGCATTTCCAGATCGACCCCGCCCGGGGGCAGGGACAGCGGCCCCGCGGCGGCCGGCAGCGCGGCCCCCCGGAGCTCATCCGGGAGGAGGTCCGGGGTGATGGTGGTCCCACCGCCCAGCAGAACCATCGCCCGCTCCAGCGCATGCTCCAGTTCACGGACATTGCCCGGCCACCGGTGCCGCCGGAAGGCCTCCAGCGCGGCGGGGGCGAGGGCGGCATCGGGGCGGCCCAGTCGGCGCAGGCCGTGCGCCACCAGGGCGGGAAGGTCCTCCGGCCGGTCCCGCAGTGGCGGGAGGGTCACGGCGACGACGTTAAGGCGGTAGTAGAGGTCCTCCCGGAACCGGCCGGCCGCGACCGC
Organism: Candidatus Coatesiibacteriota bacterium; assembly: GCA_023265785.1. Taxonomy (GTDB): domain Bacteria; phylum Oederibacteriota; class CAKKQC01; order CAKKQC01; family CAKKQC01; genus JAHFSL01. Next base: position 722 of record JAHFSL010000460.1, read on the forward strand.
GGACTTGAGGTCGGCATTGGTCGCCGCCACGAGGCGGATGTCCACCGGGCGGGGCGTTCCACTGCCGATCCGCTCAATCTCACGCTCCTGGATGGCGCGCAAGAGCTTGGCCTGCATGGCGGGCTTCATCTCGCCGATCTCGTCGAAGAAGAGCGTCCCGCCCGCGGCCTGCTCAAACTTGCCCTCGTGGTCGCCGGTCGCACCGGTAAACGCACCCCGGACATGGCCGAAGAGTTCGCTCTCCAGCAGGGCCTCGGGGATGGCCGCGCAGTTGACGACGATGAACGGGCCGTCGGCACGCCGGGACCGGGCATGCACCAGCCGGGCGGCGAGTTCCTTGCCCGTCCCGCTCTCGCCGGTGATGAGGACGGTGGCCTCGGCATCGGCGGCCTGCACCAGCATGGCGACGGCCGCCCGAAACGCGGGAGCATCCCCGATCAAGGCCGGGGACCCCGTGTGCGCGCGGAGCTGGGCCTTGAGCGCGAGGTTCTCGGCGGCCAGTCGCCGTTGCGCCAGGACCCGGTCCACCCGGACTTCCAGCGCGGGCAGGAAGTCGGGGCCCTTGACCAGAAAATCATCCGCACCCCGCCGCATCGCCTCCACGGCGGTTTCCACCGCGCCATCGGCGGTCATCACGATGACGGCGGGCCGGGGCCCCGTGCGGGGGAGCCGGGCCAGGACTTCCAGTCCGGGGAGGGTCGGCAGGTTGAGGTCAAGCAGGACCAGGTCCCACCGGCCCGCCGCCAGTCGCACGGCGCCCGCGGCGCCATCCGGCTCGTGCGCGGTCGTGAGGCCGCGGTCCGTGAGGGCCATCGTGATCAGCCGGGCCAGGCTCAGGTCATCCTCGACGATCAGCGCGGCGCCGGCCGCGGGCGCCGTCACCGGGCGGTGACCGGCAGGCGCACCACGGCCAGCGTACCGCCGCCCGGGGCGGCCGTCAGCGTCACGCCGCCGCCATGGGCCTCCACGATCTGGCGGGCGATGGGCAGGCCCAACCCGGTCCCGCCGGGCTTCGTGGTGGTGAACGGCTGGAACGGGTCGGCCGCGCCGCCGGGAGCCAGCCCGGACCCACGGTCGCGGATCACCGCCTCCACCGTCCGGCCGGCGGACCGGGTCATGACCTCCACCGCCCCGCCATCGGGCGAGGCCTGCACGGCATTCAGGAGCAGGTTCAGGAGCGCCTGCTTCACCCGGGCGGGATCCATGGCGGTCAAGGCGAGTCCGGGCGCCAGGGTCGGGGCCACCGTGACCCCGCGCCGGGCGGCGGTCGAGGTGACCAGCGCGATCGTTTCCCCCACCACCGCGTTGAGGTCGGCCGGCATCCGGGTGAGCGGGGCGGGGCGGGCATAGGCGAGAAATTCCCGGAGCAGGCCCTCCAGCCGCGCTCCCTCCCGGCCGATGATGTCGAGCAGTTCCTGCCGTTCGGGATCCGGCAGACCGTCCCGCTTGAGGCGCATCGCCGCGCCCGTGATGCCGGCCAGCGGGTTGCGCACTTCGTGGGCCATCCCCGCCGCCATCTCACCCGCCCCGCGCAACTGGTCCGCATGCAGGAGCGCCTCGCGCTGGCGCCGGATGGATTCGGCCAGCGAGCCGAGCAGGGCGCCGCTCCCAAAATACAGGACGATCTCGAACAGCGCGTCCTGGCGCTGGGTGGGCAACTCGGCCCACCGGTGGACCACATGGGGCAGGTAGGCCAGGCTGACCGCGGTCGCGGCGAGGAGCCCGCCGCGCAAACCGGACAGGAGGGCGGCGGCGAGGATCGGCAGGTAGTAAAGCCGGCGATACAGGTCGTGGAAGACGGGCCAGGGAATCCCGGCCTCGGGGGCATGGTCCATCCCCGGCATGGCATGGCCCATGTGGGCCCCGTGGCCGGCGGGAGTCACGTAATGGAGGGCCGTGATCGCCAGCCACGGCGCGACAATGAGCCAGCGGCCCGGCGGCCGGAGCCAGCCGCGCACCAGTCCGCCCATCAGGCGGCGGCGCTGGGCGGACCGGCGGGCGGCCCGGGCTGGCGGGTCAGGGCCCGGACATACCGGGCCTGCAGGTCCTTGAGGAGGGTATCCACCACCCGCTCCTCCTCCACCGTGAGCCGGCCCTGGGTCCGCTTCCGCAGGCTGGTCAGCA
>JAHFSL010000461.1 GCA_023265785.1 Candidatus Coatesiibacteriota bacterium
AGATCGCCGGCCCACTGGGCGCGCTGGTCGGGGGCCTGCTGTCGGACCGGGTCTTCGGGGCGCGCCGAATGCCCGCTTCCATTCTTGCGCTCTTCCTGCTGGGCGCCTTCATGATGGTCTTCCGCCACCTGCCGGCCACACCGCTGGCGGTGGGGAGCGGACTGTTCCTGATCGGCTTCCTCATCTATATCCCCGATTCACTCGTCTCCGGCACGGCGGCCATTGATTTCGGGACCAAACGGGGTGCCTCCACCGCGAGCGGGCTGGTGAACGGTTGCGGATCGCTTGGCCAGATCGTCGGGGTCTCCATGCCGGGCTGGATCTCCAAGGTCACCGGCAATACCGCGGACATCTGGGGCCCCATCTTCGCCAGCCTGGGCGTGGCGCTTCTGGTCGCGGGTGTCCTGCTCCTGCCGCAGTGGAACCGGAGGCCGCCGGAGCTGAAGGGCGCGTGAGCCTCCCGGCGCGGGCCGAGATGGTCGTGGTGGGTGGCGGCATCGTGGGTGCCAGCATTGCCTGGCACCTGGCCAAACTGGGGAGGACCGATGTGGTCCTGCTGGAGAAGGGGGAGATCGCTTCGGGGGAGTCCACGCATGCCGCCGGGCTGGTGACCCAGTTCGCCACCTCGCCGGCGATGCTCCAGTGGCGGATGTACTCGGTCAAGCTGTTCAATGAATTGGGGCTGTTCGATCCGGTGGGCGGGTTGCGGGTGGCCTCCTCACCTGAGCACCTGGCGGAGCTGAAGCGGAGCGTCAGCCGGGCCCGGGCCCTCGGACTGGACTGCGGTCTGATCTCGGCCGCGGAGGCCGTCAAGGTGATGCCGCAGATTAGCCCCAAGGACCTCTACGGCGCGGTCTACCTGCCAGGCGATGGGCAGGTGGACCCGACCACGACGACCACCACCATGGCCAAACGGGCCCGCGAATTGGGGGTGACCGTCCTGACCCACGCCCGCGTCACCGGGCTCGACCTGGACCCGCGCGGCGCCATCCGTGCCGTCCGCACGGAGCAGGGCGTCATCGCCACCCAGACCGTCATCAACGCGGCGGGGATGTGGGCGCCCCGGGTGGCGGGGTTTGCGGGGGTGACGGTTCCGACCACGCCGGTGGACCATCAGCACATCATGTTGCGCGCCGTGCCCGGCCACGAGTTCGACAGGCGGGCGCCCTGCCTGCGCGATCCCGAAAACCTGGTGTACATGCGGCAGGAACAGGGCGGGCTGGTGATCGGGGGGTACGAACTGAATCCCCACGCGCGGTGGATTGACGGCGCACCCTGGGAACATACGGATGCCACGGTGCCATCCGACCTGGAGCGCTTCGAGCCGCTGATCGCCGGCGCCATCCGCCGGATCCCATTCCTGGACCAGGCGGAGGTGGTGACGCTCGTCTGCCATCCCGGGGCGTATACGCCTGACTGCCAGCCGATGTTGGGCCCGGTGGCCGGCGCCCGGGGCCTGTGGATGGCCGCCGGCATGTCGCTGAACGGCTACGGCGGCGCGGGCGGTATCGGCCGGCTGATGGCGCAGTGGATCGTGACCGGTGACCCGGGTGAGGATGTCTACGCCTACAAGGCGACCCGGTTCGGCCCGCCGTGGGCCGATCCGGGGTGGGCCGCCGAACGGACCAAGGAGTGCGTGGCCTACTACTATCGGCTCAAGTACCCGCACGACGAGAACGAGTCGGGTCGGCCGCACCGGGTGAGCCCCCTGCACCAGCGGCTGATGGAGCGCGGGGCTGTCTTCGGCGAAAAGTACGGCTGGGAGCGGGTGAACCACTTCGAACCCGGCCAGCCCGCGCGCCTGGCCGGGGCCGACCAACGCGTATGGAAGTGGGTCCGGCCCCCGTTCTTCGACCGGGTGGGCGAGGAGCACCGGGCCACCCGGGAGCGGGCGTGCCTGTTCGACATGACCTCCTTCGGGAAGGTCGAGGTGGCCGGGCCGGGTGCCCTCGCCCTCCTGAACCGGGTGGCCGACAGCGAGATGGACAAGCCGGTGGGCACCCCGATGTACACGCAGTTCCTGAACGAGCGCGGCGGGGTGGAGGCCGATGTGACGGTGACCCGGCTGGCGCCTGACCGGTTCCGGGTCGTCACCGGCTCGGCCTTCGTCGCCAATGACCTGGCGTGGCTCCGCATGCACCAGATGGAGGGGGACGGGGCGGTCACCTTCCGGGATGTCACCGACGAGTACGCCGTGGTGTCGGTGTGGGGACCGCACGCTCGGGCGACGCTCCAGCCCCTCACGGCCGACGACATGTCCGATGCCGCCCATCCGTACTACCGGGCGCGCGAGATCGGGATCCATGGCACACGGGTCCTGGCCCAGCGCGTCTCATACGTCGGTGAGCTGGGCTGGGAGCTCTATGTTCCCGTCGAGCGGGCAGTGATGGTGTGGGACCGCCTGCTGGAAGCGGGCAAGCCGCACGGGATCGCGGTGGGCGGCTACAAGGCCCTGGACTCCCTGCGGCTGGAAAAGGGGTACCGGTACTACACGACCGATGTCACCCAGATGGAGACGCCGCTGGAGGGCGGGCTGGGATTCTGCGTGGACCTGGCCAAACCCGGATTCATTGGCAAGGAGGCCCTGGTGAAGCAGAAGGCGGCGGGGCTCACGCGCAAGCTCTGCACGCTCACGATTGTTGGTGAGGGCTTCCGCCTCCTCTACGGTGGCGAGGCCGTCAGCCGTGACGGGAAGGTCCTGGGCCGCGTGCGCAGTGGCGGCTGGGGTTACACCGTGGGGAAGAATATCCTGCTGGCCTACCTCCCCATGGAGTTGGCCAAACCGGGCGAACGGTTCGACCTGGAACTGATTGATGGACCGGCCACGGCCGAAGTCACCGCCACG
>JAHFSL010000462.1 GCA_023265785.1 Candidatus Coatesiibacteriota bacterium
GATCATCCGCCCAACCGCCGGCTTCTCGGCGCGACCGTCCCCCGTCACGGCCAGCTTGACCTCAACCGGCGTGTACTGGAACGGCTCGATCCCGGTCCCGGCCAGCGCCATCAGGATGGCCCCCTGCGCCTGGCCGACCACGAACGCCGTCTTCTGGTTCTTCGTGAAGAAAAGTCGCTCCATGGCCAGTGCCTGCGGCCGGTGTTTTTTCACGAGCGCCAGCACCGCCCGGTGGAGCGCGGCCAGCCGGTCGGCGAACCGCTCGGTCGGCTTCGTCCGCAGGCAGTCCCAGTGGACCGCCTCGTACGACCGGCCGCGCTGGCGCACCACGGCCACTCCGCACGAGGCCAGCCCGGGGTCAATCCCCAGGATGACCCGGTCGGCCGCGGTCGCGCCGTCAGGCGTCCGAGTACCCGGCGTCCGGTCCGCGGCCGCCATCGAGCATCTCCTTCAACTCATGGACGAGGTTCATCGCCTGCAACGGCGTCAGGCGTTCGACATCCGCCTCCTCCAGCCTCGCCCGCACGGGATCGGGCAGGGGACCGAACAACGTCAACTGGCGGTCGACGGCCGCCCCGGCCGCGCCGGCCGCCGCCACGGCCGCCGACCCCTTCTCGAATCCCGCCAGCAGTTCCCGTGCGCGGGTCACCACGGTGGCCGGCAGGCCGGCCAGCCGCGCCACCTGCACGCCATAACTGCGGTCGGCCCGGCCCGGGACGATCTTGTACAGAAAGACAAGTTCGTTGCGCCATTCGCGCACGAGGTCATTGAGGTTGAGGACCGCGGGGAGTTCCTCGGCCAGCGCGGTGAGTTCATAGAAGTGGGTGGCAAACAGGGTCTTCGCCCCGAGCGTGCGCGCGAGGTGCTCGACCACCGCCCACGCAATGGAGAGACCATCATAGGTGCTCGTCCCCCGGCCGACCTCGTCAAAGATCAGCAGGCTCCGCTCGGTCGCGTGCCGGAGCATGTGTGAGACCTCGGTCATCTCCACCATGAAGGTGCTCTGCCCCTCGGCCAGTCGGTCCGAGGTGCCGATCCGGCAGAAGATCCCGTCCACCGCGGCGATGCGCGCGGACTTGGCGGGTACGAAGGACCCCGCGTGCGCCATCAGCGTGAGGAGCGCCGTCTGGCGCAGGAAGGTGGACTTGCCCGCCATGTTCGGCCCGGTGACCAGCATGATCTGCTCCTGCCAGGGCAGGAGCCTGACATCGTTGGCCACGAAGGCCGACACCTCGCGCTCCAGCACCGGGTGCCGCCCCTCCACGATCTCGATCGCCCCACCGGCGTCCATCACGGGCCGGATCCACCCCCGCTTGGCCGCGGTCTCGGCCAGCGCCCCCAGCGCGTCCAGCCTCCCCAGCGCCCGGGCCGTCGCCAGGATCGATCCAACCTCCGTCGCCGCATGCGCCCGGAGTTCGAGGAACAACTCCTGTTCAAGCCGGGAAAGCCGCTCCTCCGCCCCAAGAATTTTCCGTTCCAAGACTTTCAATTCCTCCGTGACATACCGCTCGACCCCTGACAGGGTCTGCCGGCGGGTCCAGTCGGCGGGCGCCAGGTGCGCCTTGCCCCGGGTGAGTTCCAGCGTATAGCCGAAGACCGAGTTGTAGGTCACCTTGAGCGTCTCGATGCCGGTCCGCTTCCGCTCGCGTTCCTGCAGTTCCAGCAGGAGGCCCTTCCCGTTCTTCGCCAGGCCCCGGAGCTCGTCCACCTCGGGGTGGAAGCCGTCCCGGATCATCCCGCCCTCGGTAATGACCAGCGGCGGCTCATCCACGAGCGCCCGCGCCAGGTACCGGCCCAACTCGGGCAGGGGGTTGAGGGCCTCCCCCAACTCGGCCAGCCATCCCGGCGCCCCCGCCCCCGCCAGCGCGATCCGGCACTCCCCCACCAGCCCAAGCGTCACCCGCAGGGCCGCAAGGTCACGGGGGGAGGCGGCGGCCGAACCCAGCCGACCACCGATACGCTCCAGGTCGGCGCACCGGCCGAGCAGGCCGCGGAACGCCTCGCGGTCGGCGGTCCGGTCCACCAGCCACTCGACCGCGTCCAGCCGGGAAAGGATTTCGCCGGCCAGCGCGGGAGGTCGCACGAGCCACTGGCGCAGGGTTCGCCCGCCCATGCCCGTGCAGGAGGCATCCAGCACCGTGAGGAGCGTGGGCCCGCCCCGCCGCTGGGGCTCGACCACTTCCAGCGCGTCCAGCGTGTAGGGGTCGAGCCGGACCGCCGTGCGGGGTTCATACGAAACGAATTGCGTCAGGTGGGACAGGCCCGCCGGCCGCATCCGGGCCGCGTACCCCAACAGGACGGCCGCCGCGACGCGCTGGGCCAGCCGCTCCTCCAACCCGTAGGCGGCCAGCGACGCCGTGCCGAAATGCCGGAGGAGCGCCGTCCGGGCCTCCGCCGGGGTCACGGGTTCCACGGTGGTGGCCGGGCACCCGGCCGCGCCGGATTCTGCCAACGCCTCCGCCGACCCGACCAGTTCCGCCGGCCGCAGGCGCGCGAGTTCGTCCCTCATGTCCCCCGCGGGTCCCTCACCACCCGTCCCCTTGAACTCCCCCGTGGAGAGGTCCACGCAGGCGACGCCCCACTCGTTGCCCGCGCGCGCGACGGCCACGAGCCAGTTGTTGACCCGCTCCTCAAGCAGATCGCCCTCGACGACGGTCCCCGGGGTGAGGACCCGGACCACATCGCGCTTCACCAGTCCCTTCACGAGCTTGGGATCCTCCATCTGCTCGCACAGGGCGACCTTCTCACCGTGCTTGAGGAGCCGGGCGATGTACCCCTGGGCGCTGTGGTAGGGCACGCCGCACATGGGGGCCCGCGTGTCCCCTCCCGCATCACGGGCCGTC
>JAHFSL010000463.1 GCA_023265785.1 Candidatus Coatesiibacteriota bacterium
CCTGATCGACAGCGGACATGGTGCCAGGCGTGATTACTGGCGTCGTAGGGACAACTGGGCCTGTACTGATACCCGCTGGGATCTTGCTTTCATCTGGTGGCTTCGTTCCTCCGGCCGTGGCGAAATACCACGCCTGCGCCGTGAGTTTCCCGCCACCTCGTTGGTACATCGTCCAGGCTTTGTCCGTCGCCTCATCAGCGGCATCGGCCATCACCATTTTTCCATCAACGGTGCTCCCATACACATCGCCGCCCAGGTCATACCCGGGCACCGCGTTTCCACTGGCATCAAATGCCGCTGTGGGCCAGGTGTAGTAAATCTGGTAGTTCTTCGGATCTTCCCAGGGCAGCGTCAGGTTCGCCTTGGGGATAATCATGCCCGTGGCCGGATCCGTCGTGAAATTCGACGGGTTCGTGAAATAATTGTAGAGCACGGAATCGAGTGCGTCTTTTCCGGCCGGGAACAGCTTCGGATCCAGGAACTTCGATGCGTATGGCGACGACATGAGCATCTGCTTGAACTTGTCGGCGGGCGACTGAGTGGCCTGCGTTTTCCGGTCGAAATACTCTTTCTGGTACGCGAGGTCGGTGTAATCCTGGTCATCGAGCGGTACGCCATGCTCGTCCAAAAGCTGTCCGTTCGCGTCTTTGGTGAACGCTGGGAGCCCGGATGCGGTGCGCATCTTGTTGATGTCATCGAGCGATAACCCGCGGCCTTCTTTCGCCGCGTCTCGGCCCATGAGCCGGAAATAATCGGGCATCAGCCCTGCCACCTCGTCGTATTTCTGGCCGGCGGCGGCGATCTTGTTGATCTCGGTCGAGATCACACCCGCGTTCTGGATGTTGTTGATCCGGTCTCCGGATTGCAACGACTTCACAAAATCCTCTGGCGTGACACCGGCAGGGAACCAATCCTTGTACGCGGGGTCGGACATCAGCGTACCGATGATCCCTGCCGCGGCCTTGGGGTTGGTGGCCACGAGCGCCGCGGCCATGTCCATCTTGGACTTGAATTGGTCGAGGGTGAATGGGTCGCGGCCCTTGAGTGAAGCGGGGTCGATGTGGATCCCGGTGCCGTCGAAGTCATCGCCAAGTGCCGATCCGAGCGCTTTTGCCGCGCCTTCATAATCCCCGGCCTTGATCAAGGTATTGGCATCCTCCAGGCGGCGGGAGCGGCGCGCGTCGTTGATCTTGAGGCCTTGTTCGAACCCGTATTTCTGGAGATCAAGGATCCGCTGCTGGCTGGCCTCGGACATCTGGCCCATGAGGTCGTCAATCTTGAAGTTTTGATCCCTGGCCATCATCGAGAGCAGCGCTTGGCCGGCGCCTTGTCCCTTGAGGTTCGGATCCTGGTTGATTTGCATTTGCAGGGCATCGGACTGCGCCTGGTTCAAGAGGCCCACGGATTGAATGACGCGGTTGGCCTGAATGCGGAAAATGGGGTCGTCGACGCCAGCGGCCCAGTTCGCGGCCTGTTTTGCGAAATCGGCCAGGGAATCGTGAACCGGGGTCGTGGTGCTGCCGTCCGCGGCGGCGATCGGAGTGACGGCTGCTGGCAGTTTCCCTTCCTGCACTTGTGGCGTGCTCGGGACCGCGGGCGTCTGTGGTGCGACAGCATTCGGCGTGACGGCACCTTGCTGGACATTGGCATCGGCCGGGGTGGGCGCGTTTTGCCCGGGGGCGAGCTGCGTATTCGCGTCCGGCGGCTTGGGCGCGCCATTCGGCCCGGTCGGGAGGTTGTTGACCGGGATGGGCATTGGCATGGGGGATGCGCTGACCCCGGCTGGGGCCGGAGCGATGGCGCCCTGCTGCAGTTGCGGCGCGGCTGGCTGAATCGGTTGTGGCTGTGCCGGTGCCGGTATCGCGCCTTCCTGCACCTGGGGTGCCGCTGGCACCATGGGTCCTGGCATGGGCATTTGCGCGGCCGTGGTGGTCTTTGGCGCTGTGGGCGCGGCTGGTGCCTTTGGCATCATGGGCAGCTTGGGAGAGTTTCCCACGGGCATGATGGGCATGGGCCGGAAAACGGCTGGGGATGGGCCACCTGGATTTGGCTGCTGAAATTGACCTGTTGGGCCTCCGAATGGCGCCGTGAATCCCTGCGGTTTTGCCGCTGGCGTGACTGGCTGCTGCTGCGTCCCAGTCTGGTTCCACCCCGTTTTTGGCTGTGGGTATGGCCTGAATCCAGGGCGCGGCCGTGGTTGCCCGGGCTGCCCAATGGAAATCGGCATCGGGCTCATGCTTGGGAGCTTTTTCAAGTCCTCTGGGAGCATGGAAAGCGCCATGGCTTATCGGAACGCGCGGCCGATGAGGATGACGGGATTGGCGTAGGTATCCGTGGACTTGATTCGTTTGAATGGCGGCATCTTATGCCAGCGGCCGGCGATGGGTGCGGGAACCACGAGAGTGCTGTTGTCCTCCAAAACGAGGGCGATATTCCCTGCGGTTGCCGTCCAGATCATGTTGGAATAAAATCTTGAATTCCAAAGCGCGTTGTCGACGGTGTCGGAGATCGCGGAGAGCGCCCGTACGTTTTTGGGGAACCCGGGGATGTTTTCTGCCGATTGGGAGAGGACGGGAGCAGCCATTTTGACCTCGCTATTGAAATAAGATTACCGAATTAAGCGAAATTTTGCGTGTTTTTGGATTATTGAGTCGTTTTTGTCCCAATTTCCTGGCGCTGGAGGACGTAATTCGGAATCGAATCGCTGGCGCGGCTGGATTCGGAGTCAAGGCCATCCCATGGGCTTGGTGGGCGTTTCTTGGCTTGCTTCACCTTGTAGCGGTCGAGTGCCGCTTGCCCACCTTTCATCTCGAGGATTGTTCCCTGGATGGCTTGGTTG
>JAHFSL010000464.1 GCA_023265785.1 Candidatus Coatesiibacteriota bacterium
CCCCCGAAATTCGCATAGGCATCATTGGCATGAATCTGGCGATACTGCGTGAAATTGGCCTTTTTATTCAGGGGATAGAAGGTGATAAAGTACGTCTCCTGTTCCATCGCCGTGCCGTCATCCGGGCAGGAGGCGCACCTCCAACTGAAGTTGTCCGCGGTGCCAAACCCCAGGTAACTGGTGTAGGTCGTCGGCAGGATGATCGCCGCCTGGTGGGTGAACACCCGGGGCACGGTGGATGGCCCGGTCCCGTTGAACACCCCCGTCAGTCCCAGCTCCAGGACGGCGGCCCGGTTCAGTGCGGTGCTGCCCGCGGTGGCGACCGCCTGGACCTGCGCCTTCCACCGGAGGGTCAGCGTGAGCCCCGGCGGCATGTCGAGCCGCCAGGTCAGCCTGGTGACCCCGCCGCCGGGCGTCACCCAGCCCGGGGAAGCCGCGGCACACCCGGAGGGGGTCATCGTCCAGCCCCCGCAGGGGTCCTCGAACCCCATCCCGTTGGCCCACGGGTCCACCTCGGCCGGGACGGTGTCCCACACCTCGACATTCCACCATGTCTTGGTGGGCGAGGTGTTCTTGAGGAACAGGCCGTAGGTGATTTCATCCGGCGGCTGGCCGTAGGAATTCGAGAACAGGATATCGTTGTCCGCCTGCTTCCAGAAGAGGAATCGGCGCACCACGGTTCCGACCTGCCCGGTGACCCGGGAGGGAAACGTGCAATCCGTCCCCCGCCAGTCAATATGCGCGGTATTGCCCAACCGCAGGCCCTCGGGGGCGGCGGTATCCCCGGAGCCGGGCTCGAACGTCTCGCCATTCCCCCAGTCCACCGTGAGCTTGAAGGTGATCTGTCCCGTGGCCCCGCCGATGACGGCACCGCCCGGCAGCGTCCAGCGGAGCGAGGCGGGCGGCCCGGGATCGGGGTCCCAGCCGGGGTCGGGCGCGGGGACGGCGCTCCCGGCCACATAGTGGGTGAATGGGGGCAGGGTATCGGTGACGATGATATTGGAGAGGGCCGTGGTTCCCGGCCGACCATAGGTCACGGTGTAGGTCACGGTGTCTCCCGGCGCGGCGTAATCCGGCCCCTCCTTGAAGACGACATGGATGGTCTGGGTCTCGCCAATCAGGTCACCCCAGGGCAGGAAATACCCGTTGTTGTCGGCCACCGAGCCCCACCACGGGGCCAGGCCGCCGTTGGAGTTGAACGGGAACCCCATGCGGAGGGTGCGCAAATCCGTCGGACAGGGTGCGATATCCGCATAGAGGTTGATCGTGAACGTGCCCCCGCAGGCGCCCCCGCAGAGGTCGCCGCATCCGGCCAGGTCCGCTGACGACCCGGCCCAGGTCCACGCGGGAAGGGTCCCGTAATCCTCCTGGTACACCCCCGCATAGGTCATCGGAAACAGCGCGGAATTGACCGTGCTGCAGCGCACCTGCCAGTACACCGCCCCGATATCCGCCGTGGTCGCCGTGCCATAATTGGCGACCGTCACCCCCTTCAGGATCTCGCTGGGAGCCACGCAGCCGGGGCACAGCAGGACCACGTACGAGCCGACATACACCCGCTGCCAGTTGGGAAACACGCTCCCGGGATTGACCGTCCCGGCGTTCCACATGTCAATCATGTCCACGTCCGCCCGGGCCGGCGGGTTGATCAAGAAGAGCAGCACCAGGGACCATGCCACCCGCCCACGGCTGCTCACCGGGAGGTCCCCCGGTTCAGGTCCCGATCACGCAACGGGCATGTCCGCTATTCCAGGACGTCGCCCACCACGGGCTCGATGCTGACGCCCTTTTTCTTGAGCCAGGCGAGCCCCTTCTCGAGGCCCGGCTTGGAACCTTCCAGTTCGAGGACGATCTCGCCCACCGTGGTGGTGACCTTGGCCCGGCGGATGTTGGGGACGACCTTGAACTTCAGCGCCATCTCGTAGGTCACGGGTTCCTTGATCAGCCGTGTGGGAAAGACGAGCTTGACCCAGACCTTAGCCACGTTCGTTACGACCTTCCCGTGCGTCGTTCCGGCCTTGCCGGTCGCCGCACGGGACGTCGCCCGACCTCACGGCCGTTCGCCTCCGGTCCCGTGCGCCGGCGAATTGAGTCCGCCTGGCGCACGGGACCTAGCCGGTAGGAACCGGCGCGCAGACGACCGATCGCGCGCTTGATGATCGCGCGACCTCCGGCTATCGCAGGAATAATCGACACATCATCCCCGGCCTTCATGGGTGTGGCTTCGCCTTTCTGGAACCGGACATCCTCTTCGTTCACATAAATATTCACGAACCGGCGGATCTTGCCGGTTTCGTCGCAGATCCGGTCCTTAAAACCCGGGTACTTCTTCTCGAGGTTGTCAATCACATCCTTGAGCGTCGCCCCGTCCGCCTGCACCTCCGCCTCGTTGTTCGTGAGCTTTTGCAGCGGTGTTGGAATCCTCACTTTGACCGCCATGTTCCCCCCCTTGCGCTGTCGGACCCAGGTTCAACCGTCATGATACCCCCCACGTTTCTCATGCGCCCGCCCGGATTCGCGGCCCGACCTTCTCCTCAAACGAGGCCAGGGTCGGCTTGATCTGGATGGGCTTCCCGATGGATTCCAGCAGCGGCTCAATGGTTTTGAGCCCGTTGCCGGTGATGCAAATGACCATGGATTCGTTCTTCGGGATCGCCCCGCGCTCCACCAGCTTCTTCGCCACGGCCATGGTCACGCCGCCGGCGGTCTCGGTGAAAACCCCCTCGGTTTCCGCCAGCAGTTTGATCCCCTCGACAATCTCCTCATCGGTGGCTTCGTCCATCGTCCCCCCGGTCTCCTTGACCGTCTCGAGCACGAAGACCCCG
>JAHFSL010000465.1 GCA_023265785.1 Candidatus Coatesiibacteriota bacterium
CGGATGGACTCAGGTTCCTGCCCACGCACGAATGGCTGAAACTGGAAGGCACGGTGGCGACGGTGGGCATCACCGACTTCGCGGTCAGCCAGGTGAAGGACATTGTGTATGTGGACCTGCCCGCGGCCGGGACGGCCGTCAAGGCGGGGGAGGCGTTTGGGGCGATTGAGACGGTGAAAGCGGCGTTCGACCTGTACGCTCCCGTCACCGGCACGGTGGCCGCCATAAATGCCGCGCTGGCGACGTCACCCGACACGGTGGCGAAGGACCCGTTCGGCGCCGGGTGGATGCTCTCCCTTGAGACCGGCGATGCCGCCCGGGCTTCCGCCGAGGCCGCCACCCTCCTGGACGCCGCGGCCTACGCCAAGCACTGCACGGAGCACGCGCACTGACGATGGCGTACATCCCGCATACCGGGGAAGATGTCGCGGCCATGCTGGCCGCGATCGGCGCGCCCACGGTGGATGCCCTGTTCGCCTCGGTCCCGGCGTCACTCCGGCTGACCGCTCCCCTCGACCTGCCCGCCGGGCTGTCCGAGGCCGACACCGCACGCACGGTGCGGGACCTGCTGGCCCGCAACCGCCTGCCGCGCCTCTCCTTTGCGGGGGCGGGGGCCTACGAGCACTACATCCCCGCCGCGGTCAGGCCGATCCTCTCCCGGGGCGAGTTCCTGACCTCCTACACCCCGTACCAGCCCGAGGCCAGCCAGGGATCGCTCCAGGCGTTTTTTGAGTTCCAGACCATCATCGCCCGGCTGACCGGGCTGGAGGTCGCCAACGCCTCGCTGTACGAGGCGGGCTCGGCGCTGGCCGAGGCGGCGCTGATGGCGCACCGGAGCGCGCCGCGTCCGCGGATCCTGGTCAACGCGGGATTGCATCCGCTGTACCGCCGGGTGCTCGAGACCCACATGGCGTTCCTGGGCGTGACCGTGGAAACCCTGCCCGAGCAGGACGGGGTCACGGATGCGGCTGCGGCCCGGTTCGGGCCGGATGTCTGTGCGGTGGCCCTCCAGCACCCGAACATCTTCGGCGCCCTGGAGCCGGTGCACGCCCTCGCCGCGGCGGCGAAGGCCGCGGGCGCCCAGGTGATCGGCGTCGTCAATCCCGTCTCCCTCGGCCTGCTGTCACCCCCGGGCGCGTGGGGGGCGGACATCGCGGTCGGCGACTGCCAACCCATCGGGGTCCCGGTCGCGTTCGGCGGGCCGTACGCGGGGTTCATCGCCTGCCGCAAGGACCTCGTCCGGAAACTCCCCGGACGGATTGTCGGCGCCACCGTGGACGGCAAGGGCCGCCGGGGATTCGTCCTCACGCTTCAGGCGCGTGAACAGCACATCCGGCGGGAGAAGGCGACCTCGAATATCTGCACCAACCAGGCGCTGGTCGCCCTGTCATTTACCATCGCCGCGTCCCTCCTGGGAGGCAGGGGCCTGCGGGCGGTGGCGGAAGCGTGCGCGGCCCGGGCGCACACGGCGGCCCGGAGGCTGGCGGGCATACCCGGGGTGCGTCTGGCCTCCGCGGCGCCGTTCTTCCACGAATTTGTTGTCACCCTCCCGCGCGATGCCGTGGCCGTCTGCCGGGCCGCCATGGACCGGGACGGGATCGTGCCCGGCGTGCCGCTCTCGCGGCTCATGGCCGGCCGCGACCGGGACCTGTTGGTGTGCGTCACCGAGACCAAGCAGGCCGCGGATCTGGAGGCGCTGGCGATTGCCCTGGAGCGTGCCGTGGCGGCTCCCGCGGCCGCCACGGGCGGGGCCCGGCATTGATTCATGACGAGCCGCTCCTGTTTGAACTGCCCCCGGATAGGGCGGGGGACTATGCCGCGGTCGGCGGCGACCGGTTTGATCCCATGGCGGCGGGGTGGCCGGCCGAGGCCGTGCGGCCGGCGGCGCCCGACCTGCCCGAACTTTCAGAGCTCGAGGTGGTCCGCCACTTCACCCGCCTTTCGCGCCGCAATGCCGGGATTGACACACATTTTTATCCGCTCGGATCATGCACCATGAAATACAACCCCCGGATCAACGAGGAGCTGGCGGCCCTGCCCGAGGCGGCCTCGCCCCATCCGCTCTGGGACGAGTCGCTGGTGCAGGGCTCACTCGGGGTGATCTGGGAAGTGGAGCGGTGGCTCCGGGAGATTTCCGGGTTCGCCCGGGTTTCGCTCCAGCCGGCGGCGGGCGCGCAGAGCGAGCAGGGCGCGCTCATGATGATCCGCCGGTGGCACGAAGCGAAGGGGCGGTCGCCCCGGACGGTGGTGGTGCCCGACACCTCCCACGGCACCAACCCGGCCAGCGCCGCGCTGTGCGGGTTCCGGGTGGTCACCATCAAGTCCGATGCGGACGGGTGCACGGACCTCGCCGCGCTCCAGGCCGTCCTGTCGGACGACACGGCGGCGTTCATGGTGACCAATCCGAACACGCTGGGCATCTTTGAGCACCACATTGCCGAGGTGGCCGCGCTGGTCCATGCGGCCGGTGGGCTGGTGTACATGGACGGGGCCAACATGAACGCCATGGTCGGCACCCTGCGGCCCGCCGCGCAGGGCGTGGACCTCATGCACTTCAACCTGCACAAGACCTTTTCCACGCCGCACGGGGGCGGGGGGCCGGGCGCCGGAGCCATTGCCTGCACCGCCGCCCTGGTGCCGTTCCTGCCCGCCCCGCTGGTGGAGCGGGAGGAGACCCCCGGGGGTCCCCGGTGGCGGCTGGACGGCGACCGGCCGCAGTCCATCGGCAAGCTGAACGCGTTTTACGGCAATGCGGGCCTGCTGGTCCGCGCGCTGGCCTACCTCGTGCGCAACGGTGCCGACGGCCTGCGGGAGGTGTCCCGGC
>JAHFSL010000070.1:0-5395 GCA_023265785.1 Candidatus Coatesiibacteriota bacterium
CGCGGCATGGTAGCGTGCGCGCTCTGCGGCAACCGATTCGATCCGGCCGCGGCGGTCTCCCTGTGCCGCACCTGCCCGGCCGGCGCGGGGTGCGGGGGCGCGTGCTGTCCGAACTGCGGGTTCGTGAACGTCCCCGACGCCGCCCCGCCGGCCGCCGTCGCGTCGCTGGCGGCGCTGGCACCCGGGGCCTCGGCACTGATCGCGGACCTGGACCCGACGCTGGCACCGACGGCCCTGCGGGCGCTGATCGGGCTCGGGCTCGTGCCCGGGGCCACGGTCCGGTCCATCCGGCGCTGGCCCGCGATCATGGTCGAAGTGGGTGCCCGGACGGTTGCGGTGGACCGCGCCCTCGCCCGCACGATCCGGCTCACCGCGCTTCCGGCCTGATCCGCTCGCCAGACTCCTGATCCCGGTCACGGTCCTGGCGTGTGGCCGCTCATCTCCGGAGATGAGGGGGGCACTCCACACTTGTCTGGAGCACCGGGATGAAGCACCCATGGAGAATCAGGAGCTTGGCACGCACCGGACAAGGGAAAACCCGGGTCGGGGGGATCGGGCTGGCCCTCGCCGCGCTCGTCATCGGGTCCTGCCGGGCGGGGCCGGCCCGGAAGGGCGAGCCGGCTGACCCCGTGGCGGCCGCCTTTCCCGCGAAGGCCCTGGCGTGGCGGCAGGGTGTCTCCGTGCATGCGCCGGTGCGCGAGGGCCGGTGCGCCGTCTGCCACGTCTCCCCGGCGGACCCCAAAAAGCTCACCGCGCCGGTCGAGACACTGTGCCTGACCTGCCACGAGAGCCGGGCCAAGGATCTCAAGAAGGCCCATGTCCACGCGCCCTTTGCCGCCGGCGACTGCACGGTCTGCCACGATCCCCACGGGACCGACCATCCGCACCAACTGGCGGACGAGGTGAATGCCGTCTGCACGACATGCCACCAGCCCGAGGACGACACGATCCGCAAGGCGCACAACGGGATCATCGTGGCAAAACTCGAGTGCACCGAGTGCCACACCCCGCATGGAAGCGAATCCGAGCACCTGATCCACGAGGACGGCACGCATCCCCCGTTCGCGGGCGGCACCTGCGACGCCTGCCATGACGAACCCGGGAAGGATGGCGCGCTCAAGCTGAAGGGCACCGGGGTGGACATCTGCCTGCCGTGTCATGGTGATGCCGAGGGGTGGCTGGCCCGCAAGAACGCCCACCGGCCCGCCCAGGAGGGGACCTGCTGGGCGTGCCACTCACCGCACGCCTCCCAGCGACCCAAGTTGATCCGGGGTGACACGGCGACGGTCTGCCGGTCCTGTCATGCCAAGGTCCCCCCGGTCGGCCACCCGGTTGGGAAGCATCCGACCTCGCTGGCCCGGAAGGACCCGCGGGACGCCGACCGCACCTTCAGTTGTGCCTCGTGCCACGAACCACACGGCTCCGAACACGCCAAACTCACCTTCGAGGAGGGGGTCACCATGTGCATGGCCTGTCACCCGAAATGAGCCGGTCCGGTCCGCTCCCTGCGGCCCTGCTCCTGCTGGCCGGCGCGGCCGGCGCCGCCACGCCGGCCCCGCTTCCGGCGAGCCCGTCGATTTCCGCGACGACCTCGCCCATCGTCTGGCCGTCGCCACCCGATCCCGCACGGATCCGGCTCGTGGCGGTGGTGTCCTCGCCGAAGGACCTGCTGAAGAAAAGGCCCGGCTTTTTCCGGCGGGCCTGGGCCACGATGCGCGGGATCAGCGCGGAGGATGCGCGGCCGGCGCTCGTGCGCCCCTACGGGGTGTGCGGCGATGGCCACCGGATCTATGCGGCCGACAGCGAGGGCGCCGGCGTTACCGTGTACGACCTCGACCGCGAGGAGGTGCGGCGCATCGGGGGGACCAGGGACGGCCGGCTGGTGGGGCCGATCGGGGTGGCCCTGGCGCCCGGCGGGTCGCTCTATGTGACCGATCCCCCGATGAACATCATCAAGGTGTTTGGCCCGAACGGGGAATTTGCGCGGGCGTTCAAGCCCGTGGCTGACCTCAAGCGGCCCACGGGGATCGTGTTCGATGCGCCGCGCCACCGGGTCCTGGTGGCGGACACGGGGAACAGCCGGGTGCTCGTGTGCGATCCGGACGGGAAACTCCTGCGCACGATCGGCGGGCAGGGGACCGGCCCGGGGAAGATGTCCGTCCCCGTCAACCTCGCGGTGGATGCGGAGGGCCGGATCTATGTCGTGGATCCCGTCCAGTGTCGAGTCCAGATCTTCGCCGCGGAGGGGAGCTTCCTTTCCCAGTTCGGCGAGGCCGGCCAGATGGCGGGCCAGTTCGCCCGGCCGCGCGGGATCGCGGTGGACGGCGACGGGCACATCCATGTGGCCGACGCCCTGTTCAACGCGGTCCAGATCTTCGACCGGAAGGGTCACCTCCTGCTGTTCTACGGGGCCGGGGGCACTGACCACGGGGCGTTTGACCTGCCCGCCGGGCTGTGGATTGATGCCGCCAACCGGGTGTATGTCGCCGATTCGGGGAACCAGCGCATCCAGGTCTTCCAGTACATCCGGGACGCGGAGGCGGGGGGGCAGGGGAAGAAGGATGACGCGAATCATGTCGCGCCGTGACGCCCATCGTTCCCCCCCCCCCATCCAGGGGCCCCAAAATGGCGGCGAGTTCTCCATGGGCCTTATTGAGCATGGTCGAGATGAGGGTATGAAACAGGTCAGCCGGGGGCGAGGCTCCCGCGCAGGAGGATTACCATGAAAAGGATTGTGTTCCTGCTGGGGGTGGTGGCGTGGATGAGTCCATCAGTCGGATCGGCGGTGATCGCGGGAAGCTTGCATGACCTGACGGTGGCGCCGTATAACGCGGCGTCCATCTGTATTCCGTGCCATATCCCGCACCGGCCGCTCCAGAACGTGCCGCTCTGGAACCATGCGTTGAGCGTGGTGGCCGGCTACCAGTTGTACAACTCCAACGCGACCTATTCGGGCTCCAATACGGCGGCGTACTTGGCCGTGTCCGGCGCGAACTACAGTTTTGCCGGCACGACCTCGAAAGCCTGCTTTTCGTGCCATGACGGCACGGTGGCGGTGGCCAGCGGCGTGTCCATCCTGCCCGCCTCGGCGAACTGGATCTTCTGGAACGGCGGCGCGGCCACGGTCGCCGGTAGCAACCTGGGGATGCTGGGCAGTCACCCGATCGGCATCAACTACCAGACCGTTCAGACGGCGCATCCCACGGACTACAACACCGTCGCGTCCCTCTCGCCGGTCACCGTGGATGCGTCCAACATCGTCCAGTGCGGCTCGTGCCACGATCCGCACAACCCGCTCGGGGCCGCTTCCAAGATGCTCCGGATGGCGAACAACACGAGCCAGCTCTGCCTCAAGTGTCACATTAAGTAGCCCCAAGCGCATCCGAGGGGGGCGGCGGGGACTCGTCCCGCCGCCCCTTTCCGTTTCAAGAGGGTGACCACGGTCAGCAGAGTCGGATGAGAGGAACCATCCACCGGGGTGACCGTCGTCGGGTAAGACAGGATCAGGAATCTTCAGGGGGGAACTGTCGATGAACCGGGCCGGACGATGGGGAATGGCTGTGGGGATGTGGTTGCGTGCGGGTTCCACGCTTGCTGCCACGCCGGTGACAGGTCCGGTCTGGCCGGCCGCCCCCGACCCGCCGCGCCTGCGCTGGGTGCGGAGCCTCCCCGATCCGGTTCAGGCGGAGCGGCCCTCCTTCCTGGGGCGGCTCTTGCGGCTGGTGACGGGCGAAGAGGACTCCGCCGTGGCCGCCGCGCGGGGACTGGCCCGCCCCACGGGGATCTGCGGCCGCGCGGGCGTGCTCTTCGTCGCGGACCCGGGGCGGCGCGGGATTGTCCGCCTGGATGTGGCGACGGGCCGGGTCGAGATGCACGTGCCCGCGGGGCGGGAACGGCTCGTGAGCCCGGTCGGCATCGCGGCGGCGCCCGACGGGGGGGTCTGGGTCGCCGACTCGGGACTGGCCGACGTGCGGCGGCTTGATGCCCGGTTCCGGCGGACGGCCACGCTCGCGGTGCCCGGTACTCAGTGGATTCGCCCCACCGGGCTGGCCTTTGATGAGGCGCGCGGCCGGCTCTACGTCGCCGACACGGGCCGCCACCGGATCGAGGTTTTCCGGGCCGACGGCACCCATCTCACGGGCTGGGGCCGGCGCGGTCCGGCGCGGGGCGAACTCAACTTCCCGACCTACCTGTGGGTGGACCGCGGCACGGGGGACCTGCTGGTCTGCGACGCCGCGAACTTTCGCATCCAGCGGTTCAGCGCCGACGGCGACTTCAAGACCGCCTTCGGCGCGGCCGGCGACCGGCCCGGCTACCTGCCCCGGCCCCGCGGGGTGGCCATGGACCCCGACGGCCAAGTCTGGGTGGTGGACGGCGCGCTCGAGGGACTGCAGGCCTTCGATGCCGCCGGCCGGTTTCTGCTTTCCGCCGGGACGGCCGGGTCGGAGCCCGGCGAGTTTTCCCTTCCCGGCGGCGTCTGGATTGACCCCCAGGGCATCGTGTATGTCGCCGACACCTTCAATGCCCGGATTCAGGTTCTCCGCTACCTCGGGACGGGTGCGTCGTGAGCCGGCGGCTGGCCGGACTCGTCGCGGTGGCGATCCTGGGGGCCGCGCCCGCCGGAGCGCTCACCATCCTCAACACCAAGCACGACCTGGGGTTCGGGCACGGCGGGGGCGGGGTCAAGGCCACCAGCCAGACGCAGGTGTGCATCTTCTGCCATACGGCGCACCGGCCCAACACGAACACCCCGCTCTGGAACCACACGACCTCCGCCCCGGCGTACACCTATTATGGGTCGAACTACACGAACACCTATCTGGCGCTGGCCCGGCCGGGGGCGGGGGCCGAGGCCGGGACGCGGACCAAGATGTGCCTCTCGTGCCACGACGGGGTGCTGGCGCTGGGCAATGTCAGCAACATGGGGCCCATCGCCATCGGGGTCATCGGGGCCACCGCCAATCTTGGCGTTGACCTGCGCAACGACCATCCGGTGCTGTACCCGGTGACGACGGCACAGGCCGACGGGGAGATGGTCCTTCCGCCGGCGGGTGACCCCGTCAAGATTTATGACGCAGTGTCGCATAAGGCCATGGCTGTCCCCGCCAATGGCGGGCTGGTGGAGTGCCTGTCGTGCCACGATCCGCACGACAACCAGTATGGCTCCTTCCTGGTGAAATCCAACGCGAACGCCGCGATTTGTACCACCTGCCATGCCAAGGCGGGTTGGACGACCGCGATTCACAAGACCACGGCGGTGGCGTACGACCCGGATGGCGTCGGCCCCCTGCCGGCCACCACCGTGGGGGAGTGGGGGTGCCGGGATTGCCACCGGATGCACGGGGCCGACATGACCAACCCCTACACCGGCGCGGGATCGGCGGGGCAGGCCTAT
>JAHFSL010000070.1:5405-8695 GCA_023265785.1 Candidatus Coatesiibacteriota bacterium
ACCTGCGGGCCTACGAGGAGAACACCTGCTTCCAGTGCCACGGCTCCACGCCGTTGACGGGGGCCAAGGCCATCCAGCCCCTGTTTACGACGGCTGGCTGGACCAAGCATCCCACGGTGGTGACCAGCGGGATTCACCTGGATCCGGAGCGGGACGCGTCGAACTTTACCGCGACGCCCAATCGCCGCCACGCCGAGTGTTACGACTGCCACGACCCCCACGGGGCGCAGAAAGGGAACCGGCTGGGGCCTCCGGTGAAAAAAGACAACCTCATTTCCCAGGTCCTGCTCTATGGCTGGGGCGCCCAGCCGACCTGGGGCGGGACGGCGTGGCAGCCACCGACCGGTTGGACCCGGGTGGTGTTCACGGGCCCGACCATTCTCGCCACCTACCGGGAGCCGTACCTGTGCCTCAAGTGTCACTCCAGTTACGCCTATGGCGGAACGCCTCCCGCCGGATACACGGACCAGGGCATCGAGTTCAATCCGAACAATGCTTCGACACACCCGTGCTTCACCCCGGGGACGAACGCCTACTGCACTCCGGTCACGATGCTGGCTCCCTGGAACCAGAATGCGGGAGAGCACGACACGATGATGTGCTCCGACTGTCACGGTTCGAGCAACGCGGGGGATCCCGAGGGTCCACACGGCTCGCCGCCGTCGGTGCCCGCGGTACCGGCGGAAAAAATCCTCCAGGCAAGTCTCGTGGCCACCGTCCCCACGGGGTACGCCAATTACGCGACGCCACTGTGCATCAAGTGCCACAATCCGGCGTTCTACGCCAACAACTCGAAATCGCCCGGGAGCAACTATCAACACCAAGTGAACGGCGGGATGAACGTGGCACCTGGCGCGGACGCGTACGGCTACGGTGGATGCCTGATGTGTCACGGCAATTTGAGCTCGGCTGCCGCTGTCGCCGGGACGTTTCATGGTGAAAACGGCGCTTGGCCTTCCGGGCCTAAATCCCACTTTCTAGCCAACACCACGAATTTCACGGACTGGAACGGAGTGACGCGCACCTGCGTCACGATCAACTGTCACGTCCATTCAAAACCCTACTGACATGCCATACAACGATCGCATCGCAGGTCTTCGTTGGATCGGGTCGCGACACGCGGCGCTCCTGGCCCTGCTCCTGTTGGCGGGATCCATCGCGGTCGCAGTGTGGTGGCCCGGGGGAGAGGGCGCCGCGTTGTGTTCGACTCCGGGCTTTCTGGTGCTCACCGGTCTGCTGGCGGCCCTGCTGGCGGCCGGGGCGTGGCGGCGCCGGCGGGCGCTCCGCAGTCTGCGGACGGCGGGTCCGTGGTTCCTGCACTGTGGTATGACCCTCGTGGTAGCCTTCGGCACCTATGTCGCGGCCCGGTCCACCGACGATGAGGTCCGGGCGATCGAGGGACAGGCGATCCGGATTCCCGGCTCGCTCCTGTCCATCGAACTGCACGGGCTGGAGCCCGCCCTGCACCGGGGCGGCTGGCGCAAGGGGGATGCGGCAGAGGTGACCGTCTACCGCCACGCCACGCCGGTCCGGCGCGCGCTCGTCTACGCGAACCAGCCGCTGACGGTGGACGACCGGACGATCTGGCTGGACTTGCACGGGTTTGCCCCCACCCTCCTGCTTTCGCCGGCCACCGGGAGGGGACGGACGCCGGAGGCCTACTGCGTGGGTCTTGAGACGACCCTCACGCCACGGCCGTACTACTGGCGCTGGTTCCAATTCCCCGGACTCGATGGAAATCTTCTGGCGTTTTTCCGGCCGTCCCCGACCGGGCCGTTCGCTCGCGATCCGGCCCTGACGCTGGTGCTGGCCCGTCCGGGCCAACCGCCGGTGGCGTCGGTCGTGCGGGCCGGGAAGCCCGCGCTGGTTGCCGGCCGCCGGATCTCCTTGGGTGAGGTCCGGTACTGGGGCGGGTTCCGGGTCCGGCATGAGCCCGGCTTGCGGTGGCTCTTCGCCAGTTTCTGGATCGCGATCGGCGGCGCCGCGCTGGCGGTCTGGAAGGGAGGGCCCGCCCATGCTGGCGGCTGAACTGATCGGGTTCTGGGCGGCGGTGGCCGCGTGGGCGGTCGCCACGCTGGCGGCGACCGGCGGTCTCGTGCTGGGCCGGGACGGCTGGGTCCGCGCGGCCGGGGCCGCGGCGGCGACGGGAGTGGCCGGCCAGGTGGCGGCACTCCTGGCGAGGGGGCTGGGCGGCTGGGGGCCGCCGTTCACCACCTATTATGAGTCGGTCCTGTTCGGCACCTTGCTGGCCGGGGGAGCGCTGATGTGGCTGGGCCGGACCCGGCCGCCGTTCCGGGCCGCGCTGGTGGTCGCGGCGCCCGTCATTCTCCTCCTGCTGGGCTCGGCCGTCTTTACCGCGCGGGAGTTCGAGCCGCTCTCGCCCACCCTCCAGTCGTGGTGGCTCGTGGTGCACGTCCTCTTCGCGCTGGCCGCGTTCGGGGCGATGCTGGTGGCGGCGGGGCTGGCGGGTGTGGTGCTGGTCCCCGGCGCCGCGGCCCGGTGGCTCCCGGCCACGGGGGCCGATGGCTGGCTGGTCCGTGCCTTTTCCCTCGCCTTCGTCTTCCAATTGGTGATGGTGGCGTCCGGGTCCATCTGGGCCCATCAGGCCTGGGGCCGGGCGTGGGGGTGGGATCCGATCGAGACCTGCTCCCTGCTGGTGGCCATCGTGCTGGGGCTTGCCCTGCACCTGCACCGCCTGCACGGCTGGCGGGGCGGCCGGCTGGCCTGGCTGGCGATCGGGGCGTTCCTGCTCACGGCCTACGGGATCTGGGGCGTGCCGTTCTTCCAGCCCAGTGTGCACCTCTATCAGGGGCCGCGCGGCCCGGGAGGGGGCTGACCATGGGCATCGCGATCATGCTGAACAACTTCTTTCACGATTTCGCGGTCGCCCTGCTGGCGGCCTGTGTGCTGGTCTTCTGGATCATCGAGCGGCAGGTTCCCGCCCTGGCCATCCAGGACCTGCGGCGGCTGTACGCGCGATTGTCCCGGGTCACCGTGGCGTGTTGGATCTTTCTCGCGCTGGCTGGGGCCGTGCGCTCCTGGGGCTACCGCGAGTACGAGTGGCTCCCCGCGGCCGGCCGCGGGCAGGTCGTGGCCCTGGTCATCAAGCACCTCCTGCTGGTCACGCTCATTGGGTTCGGGCTGGCGGCGCAGTGGCGGATCCGTCGGCGTCTGCGGCGGGAGCGGCCGTGAAGGTCCTGCTCGTCACTCCGCCCTACCACTGCGGCGTCGTCGAGTCCGCCGGTCGCTGGCTGCCGCTCGGCCTCCTGTACCTGGCGGAGGCCGTACGG
>JAHFSL010000466.1 GCA_023265785.1 Candidatus Coatesiibacteriota bacterium
GCGGACTTCTTAGTCTTGTTTTTGGCCGGTCCCGACATGTAAACCAGCGCATCGGCTCCATCGGGCGCAAAGGACAGGCTGTGAACGTAGAGGAACTCCGCGTCCGCCGAGCCCAGGGGGGGAAGCGCCAGCGTGCTGTGGCGGTGAGTCTTGAGCCCGATGAGATGGAGCGTCGGTTCCTGTTCCCAGACGGCCATGATCCTGGCGCCCTCGTCGTCCAGCCCTACCCGGGACATGTGGCCCCGCACCGAGATGACATTGGTCCAGCGGCGCCCGCCCGGGGGGAGGTAACGCAGATTCGCGCCCCCGACGGTAATCAATCCGCCCGCCACCGGCTTGATGAAGTCGGCGCCGTACACCCGGTTGGCGGTGCTGGTCATGCCCTGCCGACCGCCCTGCCCCTCCGCTGCCGTCCAGGCGGGAACCAGCACAAGCGCAATGGCGGCCAGATGCGCCATCACCACTCGAAAGCGCCGCTGGGAAGTCTTCACGGCCCCATTCTAGGTGAACGATGCAAGGCAGGGTATGTCCTTTCCTGTCCACGGCAATTGCACAGGTGCCGTGTAAGTGGTAATATCCTTGCGTGATCGGGGGATTCAAGGATGACACGACAAGGGACATTTTTGATGGGACCAATTCCAAGGCTGCTCGTAGGATCCCGAAGGAACTTTGGGAGGCGGCCCATCGCAAGCTTGACATGCTGAATGCGGCCCATGCCTTGAAGGATTTGGCGTCGCCACCCGGTAATCGGCTCGAAGCCCTGAAGCGGGAGCATCAAGGTTTTCACAGTATTCGAATCAACGACCGGTATCGCATCATTTTCAAGTTCACCAATGGACAGGCCAGCGAAGTGAGAGTGACCGACTACCACTAAGGAGAGCACCCATGATTCCCAAGAATCGTCCCCCGACACATCCTGGGCAGATTCTTCTGCGAGAGTTTCTGGAGCCCAGGCGTATGACTCAGCTGTCGCTGGCCCGGTCGCTCGGAATTCCGCTCCAGCGTGTCAATACCCTGGTCAACGGGAAGCGGGGAGTCACGGCCGAGACGGCCATCCTGCTCGCCCGTCAATTCGACACAACCGCCGAGTTCTGGATGAACCTTCAAGTGTCCTGCGACCTTTACGAGGCGTTTAAGGGAATGAAACTCGTCGCGGCTTGAGATAGAGGTGTAGGATGTCTTGATGCGAGTCCCGGGATTGCGCAATGGCATCGAGCAGGTGGGCGGGATGGTGTATGTCCCGCGGATGCTCGACAAGATTCGGCTCCATGCCGCGGGCGATCTTCCCGCCGACTACAACCGCGGATCGGGGTTTGACACCCGGTGCGTCAAGGTCCTGGGCGTGGAGTACGCTGCTCTCGAAAAGCGGACCCTGGAAGGCGGCACCGACGAACAGGTGCTCGAGTGGGCCTTCACGACCGGCCATCGGCCCTCCAAGGAGGAATTGGAGATGTGGAATGCCTGGATCTCCAAGCGCGGCTGGCGCGACGAGCGAACTGAATCCATTGCCAAGATGAAGGCCGAGCGGGGCTGGCAGAATCGGGACGAAATTGTGACCTACTTCGACTTCCACCGGGCGGACGAGGAGTAGGCGGCCCAACAAGCCATGGCTTCGCAAATGATTGGGCCGGCGACTGGGGTTGTATAATTGATCGTGCTGGACAACACCATGAAGTTACGCAAGCGGGGCAAGTTCGACGAGGCCAAGGAGGATCGGGACTACTGGTTGAGTCGTCCTCCTGCAGAGCGGGTGCAGGCCGTCGACAAGCTCCGGAGGGAGTTCTATGGAACCGGAGCGCGACTTCAAAGAACTGCTCGAACGGTTCAACGCGAGCGGCATTGAGTACCTGATCGTCGGCGGGTACGCGGGAGGATGCTTTATCGGTTGGCGAACGAGGAGCGGAGGGCATTCTGCCGAACGGTTTCAAAGTCTGCCGGAGTGAATCCGAACACCCGTTCCAGCAGGGCGAATTCGGAGTTCATCGTGCACCCGAATGGGGCGGGATCGTCGGAGTTGACGCTGTAGTTCATCCCCAGCGTGCGGGCGCGGGCCACCGGGTGCTCCTCGATCCTCGCCACGGCTCCGGTCACCACATTGCTGGTCGGGCACATCTCGATATGGATGTCCCTCTTTCTGATTTCCTCCAGTAGGGCCTCATCCCTGAAGATGGCGACCCCGTGCCCGATGCGGTCAGGCCGTCCATGCTCCAGCGCATCCCGCACCGACTCCGGCCCGGCCCACTCACCGGCGTGGATCTCGATTCCCAGCCCGGCATCGTGAAGTCGGCCCAACTCCCTCTCCGAAGCCGCCAGTGACGGCCTGGGCTCATCCCCGGCAATCACGATGCCCCGGATCAGCCCCGCCTTGTGGAGCATCAGCATCCGTTCGGCTTGGACTGTGAATCGTCCAGCCTCGCGGTAGGCCACCGCGACAAGGAACTCCATCCGAACTCCGTGGGCCGCTCCCGCCGCGTTGGCGATTCCCCGCAGTTCGCGAAAGGTCTCCAGGATCCCCTCCGGCCCGGAATCGGCCGCCAGCAGGCCACCGATCATGATCTCGGCATAGGTGACTCGCTGCAGGCCCACCCGTCTGATCTGCGATTGGAGCATGACCCCGGCCACCCGCCCCCGGGCCTCCTGCGGCGGGGCCAGCGTCGTGAACTTGGCCAGCCACTCCTCCTTGGAGCGGACGGGACACGCCGCGGCCAGCGCCGCCCGGTCAATCCCGGCCTCAATCCCGGCCGCTCGCACCTCGTCCAGCATCGCCGGGTCCAGCACCCCATCCAGGTGGCAGTGCAGTTCCGCCTTTTCAA
>JAHFSL010000071.1 GCA_023265785.1 Candidatus Coatesiibacteriota bacterium
CTCCTTCCCCATCCCCTCCCCCGCGGGGCCAATGCCTACGACCTGATCTGTCGGGCGGCTGACCGGATCCCCCCGGGGGCTGAAGGGCTCACCTTTCTCCCCTATCTCACCGGAGAACGGACACCCTACGCGGACCCGCACGCCCGGGGGGTCTTCTTTGGGCTCTCCCTGCGCCACACCGCGGCCCACATGGCCCGGGCCGTCCTGGAAGGTGTGGCGTTCGGCATGCGGGATAGCGTCGAGCTGGTGCGAGGGATGGGCGTCCGGGTCGCGGAGATCCGGCTGTCCGGTGGCGGCGCACGCAACCCGATCTGGTGCCGGATCCAGGCCGCCGCCTATGGCGCCACCGGGGTCCGGCTCACCCGTGAGGAAGGACCCGCGCTGGGTGCCGCGATGCTCGCGGGGATCGGGACTAAGGTTTTCCCCGGCTATCCACAGGCTGTCCGCATTTGCGTCCATGCGCGTGATCGATTCGTGCCTGCCAAAGCCCTCATGCGGGACTATGAGTCCGGACATGCGGCCTACCGCGGCCTTTATCCCACGCTGAAGAAGGAATTTGAGAAGCGGGACACTATTTAACAGTTGTTATGTTCTATAGTGATACGTACATTGTGTTTCACTTTGAAATACAACACAATAAAACATTGTAAATAAGCCTTTTTTCTTCGGCACGCCTCCTGCAATACACT
Source organism: Candidatus Coatesiibacteriota bacterium (assembly GCA_023265785.1). Taxonomy (GTDB): domain Bacteria; phylum Oederibacteriota; class CAKKQC01; order CAKKQC01; family CAKKQC01; genus JAHFSL01. Next base: position 690 of record JAHFSL010000071.1, read on the forward strand.
TTCATCGGACCTCTGTAGGTCCCAGTACCAGGCTTACCTGAACGGGTCTCCCTGATTGGGAGGCTTGATCGAAGCCGCGAATCAGAAGGAGGACTGCGCTATGAACGTGAAGCCATTGGCTGACCGGGTGGTCGTGAAGCCCCTGGAGCAGGAAGAGGAGAAGCGTGGCGGGATCATCATCCCGGACACCGCGAAGGAGAAGCCCGAGAAGGGTGAAATCGTCGCCGTGGGCCCCGGCAAGCTCAACGATGCCGGAGTTCGCGTGGCCCTCGAGGTCAAGAAGGGCGACAAGGTCCTGTTCGGCAAGTATGCCGGGACCGAAATCAAGGTTGACGGTCAGGAAGTGATGATCCTCCGCGAAGAGGACGTCCTGGCGATCATCGAGTAAGGAGGCATACACACATGGCAAAGCAGCTGTTGTTCAACGAAGAGGCGCGGCGCGCCGTCCAGCGCGGCGTGGACGCGGTGGCCAATGCCGTCAAGGTCACCCTCGGCCCCCGGGGCCGCAATGTGGTCCTGGAAAAGAAGTACGGGTCGCCGACCGTGACCAACGACGGCGTCACCGTGGCCAAGGAAATCGAACTGCAGGATCCCTACGAGAATGTCGGGGCCCAGCTCGTGCGCGAGGTGGCCAGCAAGACCTCGGACGTGGCCGGTGACGGTACGACGACCGCGACGGTCCTGGCGCAGGCCCTGTACCGCGAGGGGCTCAAGAATGTGACCGCGGGTGCCAATCCCATCGCGATCAAGCGCGGGATGGACCTGGCGGTGGACGCCATTACGGCCGAGCTGAAGAAGATCAGCAAGACGGTGAATGACAAGAAGGAAGTCTCCAATGTCGCCACCATCTCGGCCCACATGGACCGCACCATCGGCGATCTGATCGCCGAGGCGATGGAAAAGGTCGGCAAGGACGGGGTCATCACGGTCGAGGAAGCCAAGTCCATTGAGACCACCATGGAAGTGGTCGAGGGCATGCAGTTCGACCAGGGGTACATCTCCCCGTATTTCATCTCCAACGCGGAAACGATGGAGGCGGTCCTCGAAGACCCCTACATCCTGATCCATGAGAAGAAGCTCTCCTCGATGAAGGACCTTTTGCCCCTGCTGGAAAAAGTTGTCCAGCGCGGCAAGCCGCTCCTGATCATCGCGGAGGATGTGGACGGCGAGGCACTGGCGACCCTGGTGGTGAACAAGATCCGCGGCACGTTCTCGTGCGTCGCGGTCAAGGCCCCCGGGTTCGGTGACCGCCGCAAGGCCATGCTGGAGGACATCGCGACGCTGACGAATGGCAAGCTGATCGCAGAGGAACTCGGCGTGAAGCTCGAGAGCGTCAAGCTCGAGGACCTCGGGCGGGCCAAGCACATCACGGTGGACAAGGAAAACACGACCATCGTCGAGGGTGCCGGCGAAAAGGCCAAGATCCAGGCCCGGATCAAGTCGATCAAGGCCCAGATCGAGGAAACCAAGTCGGACTACGACAAGGAAAAGCTCCAGGAGCGCCTGGCGAAGCTGGCGGGCGGCGTGGCGGTCATCAGTGTCGGCGCGGCTACCGAAACGGCCATGAAGGAAAAGAAGGGCCGGGTCGAGGATGCCCTGCATGCGACGCGCGCGGCCGTGGAAGAGGGGATTGTCCCGGGCGGCGGCGTGGCGCTGGTGCGCTCGGTGAAGGTCCTGGACGCGGTGAAGGTGGACGCTGATGAGAAGGTCGGCGTGGAGATCGTCCGGCGGGCCCTCGAGGAGCCCCTCCGGCAGATCGTCTTCAACGCCGGAGCCGAGCCCTCGGTCGTCGTGGATCGCGTGAAGAAGGAAACGGACCCGAATACGGGGTACGACGCGTCCACCGGCAACTATGTGGACATGCTGAAGTCGGGGATCATTGACCCGACCAAAGTCACCCGGTCGGCCCTGCAGAACGCCGCGTCCATCGCGTCGCTCCTGCTGACCACCGAGGCGATCATCAGCGAGATCCCGGAGAAGAAGGAAGCCCCGGCGCCCGGCGGTGGCCACGGCCACGGTCCGGAGTACTGAGGGACAAGGAAATCGTCCGGGCTCCCCGGCCTCTCACGGCGGGGAGTCCGGCGCTTCCGGCATGGACATGAACGGGGACGAAACGGCGATTCCGCCCGGCGCGGACGAACCGGTCCCGGGTCACCCCGGGCCGGTCCTGGACGGTGCCGCGGGGGAGACGGCCTCCCCGGTGGAGTTGGATGCCTCCGGGGAATCCGAGGCGGAGGATGACGGGTTTTCGATGAGCGCGGCCGACGCCCGGCTGGCCGAGGCCAACGGCCGGTTTGTCCAGCTGGCGGCGGATTTCGAGAACTACCGCAAGCGGATGAACAAGGAGAAGGCCGATCTGGCGGCGGCGGTGCAGGAGGACGTGATCCGGGAGGTGCTCCCGGTCGTGGACAACCTGGAGCGGGCCCTGGCCGCGGGCGCGGACACGCCGGTGGCCACCCCGGGCGGGGGAGCCGATGCGGTGGTGAAGGGCGTCGAACTGACGCTCCGGCTGTTCAAGGCCGTGCTGGCGCGCCACGGGGTGGAACGGTTCGAGGCCCAGGGGCTTCCGTTCGACCCCCACCGGCACGAGGCGCTCGCACAGGCGGAACAGGAGGGACTGACCGAGGACACCGTCCTGGAGGTCCTTGAGGCGGGGTATGTCATGGGGAGCCGGATCGTGCGGCCCGCCAAGGTGCGGGTCGGCCGGCCGAAAGCGGCCGTGACGCAGGATTCATAAGGAGGAATTCATGGCCAAAGTCGTGGGGATCGATCTGGGGACCACCAACTCCGTGGTGGCCCACATGGAGCGGGGGGAGCCGGTCGTCATCCCGAATGCCGAGGGGTCGCGGCTGACCCCCTCGGTCGTGGGGTTCGCCAAGGCGGGGGAGCGGCTGGTCGGCCAGGTGGCCAAGCGGCAGGCCGTGACCAATCCCGAGCGCACCGTGTTCTCGATCAAACGGTTCATGGGACGCAAGCTTGACGATCCCGCCGTGGCGCGGGACCGCAAGCTGGTGCCCTACCCGCTCTCGGAATCGTCCAACGGTGACATGCGCGTCACAATTGACGGGAAGGAGCACTCCCCGCCGGAGATCTCCGCCATGATCCTCCAGAAGCTCAAGGCCGATGCCGAGGCCTTCCTGGGCGACACCGTTGCGGAGGCCGTCATCACCGTGCCGGCCTACTTCAACGACGCGATGCGCCAGGCCACGAAGGACGCCGGCGAGATTGCGGGCCTGAAGGTCCTGCGGATCATCAACGAGCCGACCGCGTCCGCCCTGGCCTACGGGCTGGACAAGAAGAAGAACGAGAAGATCGTGGTGTACGACCTGGGCGGCGGTACCTACGACATCTCGATCCTCGAGATCGGGGACGGTGTCTTCGAGGTCAAGGCCACCAACGGTGACACCCACCTGGGCGGCGACGACTTCGACCAGCATGTCATGGACTGGCTGGCCGAGGAGTTCCGCAAGGAGCACGGCATTGACCTCCGCTCCGACCGGATGGCCCTCCAGCGCCTGAAAGAGGCCGCCGAGAAGGCCAAGTGCGAACTGTCGAGCGTCCTGGAAACCGAAATCAACCTGCCGTTCATTACGGCGGACGCCTCGGGGCCCAAGCACCTCGTGGTCAAGCTCACGCGCGCCAAGCTGGAGTCCCTGACCCGGGACCTGGTGGACGGGTCGCTTCCGCCCATGGAGCGGGCGCTGGCCGATGCCGGGCTCAAGCCCGGCGACATCGACGAGGTGGTGCTCGTGGGCGGCCAGACCCGGATGCCGGCCGTGCAGGAGATCGTCAAGAAGTTCTTCGGCAAGGAGCCGCACAAGGGCGTGAACCCGGATGAGGTCGTGGCCATCGGCGCCGCGATCCAGGCCGCCGCGCTCAAGGGTGACGTCAAGGACGTCCTCCTGCTCGATGTCACGCCGCTCTCGCTGGGCATCGAAACGCTGGGCGGGGTCTTCACGCGCATCATTGACCGCAACACCACGATTCCCGCGCGCAAGGCGCAGGTCTTTTCGACGGCATCGGACAGCCAGCCGGCCGTCACGGTGCATGTCCTCCAGGGCGAGCGCGAGATGGCGTCCGACAATGTGGCGCTGGGCAAGTTCGACCTGACCGAGATCCCGCCGGCGCCGCGGGGTGTGCCGCAGATCGAGGTGGCGTTCGACATTGACGCCAACGGGATCGTCCATGTTTCGGCCAAGGACCTGGGCACCAAGAAGGAGCAGAAGATGACCATTCATCCCTCCTCCGGGCTCGCCCGCGAGGAGATCGAAAAGATGGTCAAGGACGCCGCCGTCCACTCCGAGGAGGACAAGAAGAAGCGCGAGTCCGCCGAGACCCGCAACCAGGCCGAGTCGCTGGCGCACGCCACCGAACGGACGGTCAAGGAGCACGGTGACAAGGTGGATGCGGAGACCCGCAAGAAGATCGAGGACGCGCTCAACGACCTTAAGGAAGCCCTGAAGGGAACGGACTCTCCCCGCATCGCCAAGGCGGCCGAGGCGCTGGCCCGGGCGTCCGAAAAGCTGGGCGAGGCTGTGTATGCCAAGGTGGCCAAGCCCGGTGAGGCGGCGGAGGGCGGCGGGGAGCCGGCAAGTCCCAAGGGTGGGGAAGGGGTCGTGGACGCGGACTTCAAGCCCGACGACGGCGCCAAGCCGGCCTGACCCGGTCTAAACCACCCGGCGTGACAGGATGAGGGCCTGATGGCCAAGCGCGATTACTACGAGGTCCTCGGGGTGGGCAAGACCGCGTCGGACGATGACCTCAAGCGGTCCTACCGGACGCTTGCCAAGAAGCACCATCCGGACATGAATCCCGGCGACAAGTCCGCCGAGGGCAAGTTCAAGGAGCTGAACGAGGCCTACGAGGTGCTCTCCGACAAGCAGAAGCGCGCCGCCTACGACCGATTCGGCCATGACGGCGTGGCGGCCGCCGGGATGCCCGGCGGGTTCGGCGGGGGCCGGGGCGGCGAGCAATTCGGCGACATGTCGGAGATGTTCGATGACCTGCTCGGCGGGCTGTTTGGCGGCGGCCAGCGGCGGGGCGGCGGCGCCACGCGGCAGGCGGGGGATGACCTCCGCTATGACATCGAGGTCAGCCTGGACGAGGCGGTCCACGGCGCGGACCGGAAAATCTCCTTCGAGCGCACCGAGCGGTGTGGCACCTGCGAGGGCAGCGGGGCGAAGGCCGGGACCAAGCCCAAGACCTGCCCCCAGTGCAACGGCCGCGGCCAGGTCCATGTGTCGCACGGATTCTTTGCCATCTCCCGCACCTGCACCAAGTGCCGCGGCAAGGGCTCGGTGATCGAGTCGCCGTGCCCGAATTGCCGGGGCGCCGGGGCGGTCCGCGTGGACCGGTCCCTCTCAGTCCATGTGCCGGCCGGGGTGGACACGGGCATCCGCCTGCGGCTGTCGGGTGAAGGTGAGCCCGGGGAGCACGGGGGCCCGCGCGGGGACCTGTACGTCTTCATCACGGTCAAGAAGCACGAGTTGTTCGAGCGGGACGGCGAGAACCTCCTGCTGGAACTGCCCGTGGCCTTCACCCTGGCCACCGCCGGTGGCGAGATCCATGTCCCGTCCCTGAACGGCCCGGGCACCCTCCGGATTCCCCCCGGAACCCAGTCCGGCCAGCAGTTCCGGATCAAGGGCAAGGGCCTGCCGAGCATGGAACACCGGGGGCAGGGCGACTTGATCGTGAAGGTCTTCGTCGAGGTCCCCCGGCGGGTGTCAAAGAAGCAGACCGAACTTCTCAAGGAGTTCGAGAAGGAGGCCACCCCGGCCGACTACGAGGCCATCCGGGAGTTCGACGAGAAGGCGAAGCGGCTGAAGCCGTGACACCGCGGCGGATCCCCCGGCGCGGCTCCGTGGGCGCGGTGGGCGAGTTCGGGCTGATTCGCCTCATCGCGGGGTGGATGCGCACCCAGCCCCGGATTCCAGGACTGGTCAAGGGGATGGGGGACGACTGCGCCACCCTGCTGGTGCGCGGCGGGCGCGCCCAGCTCAAGACGGATGCCGCCGTGGAGGGCATCCACTTCCGGCGGGAATGGGCGGCGCCAGGGGACATCGGGTGGAAAGCCCTGTGCGCCAATGTCTCGGACATCGCCGCCGCCGGGGGCCGGCCGCTGGCGGCGCTCATCTCACTGGAACTTCCGCCGGCGACCCCGGTGGCGTGGGTCAAGGGCCTGTACACCGGATTCGTCGCCTGCGCGCGCCGGTACCGGTTTGCGATTGCGGGTGGGAACATCTCGTCCGGGCCGCATATCGCCATCCATGTCTCGATGACCGGGGAGGCGCCCCGTCGGTTGATTGGCCGGTCCGACGCCCGGCCGGGTGACCTGGTCGCGGTCACGGGGGCGCTGGGCGGGTCGGAGGCCGGGCTGGCGGCTCTCCAGCGCGGCTGGCGGGACCCGGCGGCGCGGGCCGAGATCGCCACTCACCTGCGGCCCCAGCCGAATGTCCGGGCGGGCCAGGTGCTGGCCCGACACGCCTCGGCCATGTGCGACATCAGTGATGGGCTGGTCGCAGATGCCGGCCATGTGGCCCGTGAATCGAAGGTTCGCCTGGCCCTCGTGCCCGGGGCGATTCCCGTCCCGCTGGGAGCCGCGGCGCTCGCCACCCGGTTGGGCACGACGTCCGCGAACCTGGCCATGGCAAGTGGCGAAGAATATGTCCTGCTGGCAACCGTCCCCCGCCGGTGCTGGAAGCTGGCCAAGGCAGCCGCCGAGAAGGCGGGCGCCGAACTGGTCGCAGTAGGCGAGGTCCGCCGCGGCCGCGGGGTGGCAATTCTTGGACCAGGCCGGCCGCCGCATGGATACGACCACTTTCGTCGAACAGCGTAATCAGAAGGAATTAGCCGCCCCGGTAGACCTCACGGCGATGGCCGATCCGGTAGACGCGGACCAGCTTGAGGGAGTCATCAATGGTGTACAGCACGCGCCAGTCTCCCTTGCGCAGGCGAAATCCTTCCTTGGCGACGAGCTTTTTGCAACCTCGTGGACGAGCATCGGACCCAAGGCTGTCAATGGCTGCACCGACGATCTTTCGCATGTCCTTTTTGAGCTTCAGAAATTCCGTGCGAGCCCGAGTTTCGAGCTCGACCTTCCAGGTCATCGCAATTTCTTCAGGCCGGCCTCGCGCTTGACGGATGCCCACGAATGGAAACCTTTGGCACCGTGTCGGGCGGCCACAAGGTCCTGGGCATCGAACAAGTCCTCAAGCTTTTCCCGAAGGGCAGACTCCACGACGAAGTTCTTGCGCAATCCATTCAGGCGGCAGGCCTCATCGAGCGCTTTGAGGAGCGGTGAAGGGAGGCGGGTGGCGAACGCCGATGACTTCATCTATTTAGATCTTACTTGATCTAGAAGACGGGCGCCAGTAGAATGCAGCCATGGCCGTGATCCGGCGCCTCTCCTTTTTGGACACCATCGAGGCGTGGCGGTCGTCGTGGCGGCCGGATTGCGCGTTCCACGGCCGGACGGCAGGGGACTTTCGGAAGTGGAGGAAGGCCTTCTCGCGCCACTACACGGCGATGATGGGCGAATGGCCGCGGCGCGCCGGTCCGGCGGTCAAGGTCCTGCGGCGGTGGACAAAGCCGGGATACCGGCTCGAGAAGATCGTCTACACGTCCAGCCCCCATGTCCATGTCCCTGCTTACCGACTCACCCCCGCTTGGCTCAAAGTTGGCCAGCAAGTGCCAGGCATTCTGGCGGCTCATGGGCATGGCGCCGGCAAAGCAGACATCAGCGGGATGCCGCTCCCCAAGACCACCCGCAACCACCTGGCATTTGTGCAGGCCCACAACTACGACTACGCGGTGCAGGCGGCCCGGCATGGCTATGTGGTGATTGCGCCGGACTGGATTCCCTTCGGAGAACGAGCGCTGCCACCGGACTACATCCGCACCTGGCGGGACGCCTGCGATGTGGCGTCCATGGCGTCCTTGTAC
>JAHFSL010000072.1 GCA_023265785.1 Candidatus Coatesiibacteriota bacterium
AGCGAGAATCGTATAATGAACCCCGGTCTGGAGGAACGGGGCGGTGTAGCCCTTTTCCGTGATCTTGCACTGGATGAACTGGGCGATGGCCGCCGCGCCGGTGAGCGAGTTGAACTGGAAATTCACCTTGGTGGCCGCGCCCGTGATGAGGGTGAATGACACGCACTCATCGGGTCCATTCGTGGTGTAGGTCGCGGAGTACCCCAGCTCCGATTTGCCCTGGATGGCCATCCCCGTCTTGGGCGCGAAGATGTTGACCGTCTGGGTATTCGTGACCCCCTTGCACGGGCCGCCCGACCCGGCAATCTCGTTGAACCAGTACTGGCTCCCGGTCTGGGAGCCGTTGGCGGCGTGGAGGACCGCCCCGCCCGACCAGCCCTGGAACAGGTTGCCCCCGGTTGCGACCTGGATCGGCCCCCCGGAATTCAGGACGACGCGCCAGAGCGTGTAGTTGGAGTTGGTGATCATCGGACCGTAGATCTGGGGGTTGGCCGCGTTGTTGAACCCCGCCGGGCAGATGTCCGACCCCACCCATTGCCAGCCCCCCGAGGTGTCCGCCAGCGTGGGCGGGATGTTGCCGACGGCCACCGGGTTGTCCGGCTCGTACCGCCAGATCTCGTACTGCGCGTTGACCGCGCCGACGTTCCCCACCACCATCTTGCTGCCCGCCCAACCGGGCGTGATGCCGTAGAAGGTGCCCGACCCGACCGTGGACACCACATTTCCCGTTTCCCGCGTCGGGCACATCGTGACGAAATTATCGCCGCACCCGCAACAGCAGAACGCCTGGCTGATGGTGTCGCACCCTTCGTAGACCAGCAACTGGGTGTCCGAGGTGATGATGCGCCAGGGCCCCTCATCCGGGGCATCCGGCCCCAGGTCAATGGCCTGGCTTTCGGGACCCAGTTCGTAGGTGTCCATGTAGTCCCAGTCCAGGAAGGCATAGTTGTAGATAAACAGGTGCACGGTCGTGCCCTGGTTGGGCATGAGAATTCCCGCGGGGTTGAGCCCCGTGTTCACCAGGGACACGGCGTCGCCATCCCCGGCCGCGGTGTCCATGCCCGCCCGACGGTAGAGGTAGTGGGCGAACCCCCGGTAGGTGATGGTCGTGGAGGGGGCCCAGGTGTCGCTGTCCTGCGCATCGTGGCTCATGTGGGTCAGCAACTGCCAGAGGACCGGGCTGTTCGAGGTGACCTTGTAGATGAAGTTGTTGGGGTAACTCGGGCAGACACCCTGCCACGAGGTGGGGTCGTACTCGGCCGGGGCCCGCTCGATCTTGCACCCGGCGATCCCGCCGCCGGGGATCGCGCCCGAGCCAAGGGTGCACGCGCCGTCGCCGGGGAATCCCCCGATGCAGTCCCCGATCAGACAGCCAATGGACGCGCTCAACCCCCCGACCTGGGCCCACCCACCACCGACGTACTGGATTCCCCGCAGTTCAAACTGGGTCTGCTTGTTGAGCGGGAAGAATTCGATGAAGAACCCGGGACAGCCCTCCTTGTCGTTGTCCCCGGCGGCAAACCCCACGTAACTGACATAGGTCGTCGGCAGGATGACGGTGGCCAGGTGGGTGAAGATGGACGGGACCACGGACGAGCCGGTCCCCCCGACAATCCCCGGGGCCCCCAGCGCAAGGACGCTGGCGATATTGATGGCGGTGGCGCCAGCGGTCACGCCGGAGCGCACCAACCCCTTCCACCGCACGGTGAGCGTGGCGCCGGGGGGCATGTCCACCTCCCAGGTCATGATGGTCTGGCCTCCCGCCACTTTCGCCCCGGCAATGGCCGCCGCACACCCGGACGGCGTCATGGTCCACCCCAGGCACGGATCATCCAGCCCTTCGTTGGTGGCCCAGGGGTCGAGCTCGGCCGGAACCGTGTCCCAGATCCGGACATTCCACCAGGTCTTGGTGGTGGACTGGTTCTGGACGAAGATCTCGTAGGTCATTTCGTCCTGCGGCTTGCCGGGCTGGGGGGCGAAGAGGAGGTCATTGTCGCCCAGCTTCCAGAACAGGAATCGCCGGACGACCGTGGACACGGGGGCCGTGACCGCGCCCTTGGTCGCGCAGGACGTCCCCACGAAGGCCGCCGCCGCGGAATTATACAGCCGCGAGCCTTCCGGCGCCGCCACGTCCCCCGACCCCGGCTCGAAGGACTCCCCGTTCCCCCAGTCCACCGTGACGGAAAACCGGACTTCGCCGGTCGGTCCGCCGGCGACCGCGCCGGCCCAGGTGACCGTCCACTGGAGTTTCACCGGAGGCCCGTAGTTGGGGTCCCACCCGGCGTCGGGCGCGGGGACACCACTGCCGGGAACGTAGTGCGTGAAGGGGGGGATCGAGTCGGTCACGACGATGCTGGTCAGGGCCGTCGTGCCGGGCCGGCCGTAATAGATGGTGAAGGTGACGGTATCCCCCGGCGCGGCCTTGGTCCGGTCCACATCCTTGCTCACCCAGTTGATGACCTTGGGCCCGCCATCCTTGACGTCAATGAACGGGCCGTCGCAGGTCTCATCGTCCGTCAGCCCGCCCGGGTTGATGGGGTTGATGAGGTCGTTGTAGCCCGGCCCGAGGATGATGGTCCGTCCCGGCGCCGCGCACGGTCCGACATCCACAAACGCGTGCATGTAGTAGATGCAATCGCAGTTGGTGCAGGGGTCCACGTCAATGGTCTTGAGCCCCCCCCAGGTCCAGGCCGGCGCCGTGCCGCTCGGGATGGTCCAGATCCCGGCGTAGGTCAGTGTCACGCCGTTTAGCCCTCCCGGCGTACATCCCGCGCCGCCCAGCGAGCACTCAAAGCAGGCGTACATGCCGGTGACATCGGCCCCGGGTCCGCAGGTGGCGGTGCCGTAGTTGAGCATCGTCAGGCCCGTGATGTTCAAGGCCCCGGGGGGGCTGATGGATGGGTCCTCGATCTCCACATCAAAGAGGGTCGTTTCCACCTGCTGCCAGTTCGGGAAGACGGTCCCCGCGGGGGGCCCGGTTTCGTCATAGTCCACCGACAGGATGCAGGCCTGCGCCCGCGTCCCCAGGACGACCGCCAGCATGATCTCCCCGAACCCCACCGCCTCCAGCCTAGACCCGTCCCCCGACCGGGACAAGGCCTCCATGGCATGAAATTGACGGCGGATTATCCGTTCTTGCTGGGCACGCCCGCTCCCGCCGCCCACGCCCCCGGCGTGACGCCCGCATACCGCCGAAAGATTCGATGAAAGTGCTGGGGAGTGGAGAACCCCAGTCGCCGGGCCACCTCCCGCGGCCCCAGCCCGCCCTCAAGCAGAAGGCGGCCTGCCGCGCGCACCCGCACGGACCGGTGGTAGGCGAGCGGGGACAGGCCGGTTTCAACGCGGAACTGCCGGCAGAGCGTAAACACATTCGTGCCTGCAATCGCCGCCAGTTCCCGGAGGCGGGGCCGGCGTGCCGCGGCCCCGTCAAGCCAGGCCCGCACCCGTTCGATGGCCTCCCCGGTTCCTGCGCGCGGCGACCGCCGCCGGACCATCGCCGGCCTGGCGCCCACCTCGCGCAGGGCCAACAAGAGTTCGAGCACCTTCAGTTTGGCCTGCGTGCTGTACCAGTACGGGAAGCCCCGCGCCGAGCCACGCATGATGTCGCGCAGGGCGGCCCGCACCGGGGGGGGCGGCGCAAACGGAGTGGCCGCAAGAGCGCGCAGGTCCACGCTCGAAACGAAATGAATCCAGAACGGGTCTCCCCCGGGACTTGCGGGTGCCTCGAGGCGGTAGCGCTGGCCTGAAGGCAGGCATACGAGCTCCCCCTGCCGGACCTCCAGGCGGCGATCCGGCAGGACCACCGTGCGACCGGCGGCCGCCGGGTAGAGCAGGACATCGTGGGCCCGGTGCAGGTGCCAGCCCTTAAGCATGGGCTCGCCCGAGTGCGGTTCGATCCCGGTCCAGAGGGACGAGAGCCAGGCTTCCGTGTCATGCGGCGCCCGGACCGGCAGGTGGTACCAGTGGGGATCGGTCCGGAACGGCGCCCGGAGCCGGCCGAACAGTGAGAGGAAGAATCCCTGGATGAACCGGGCGAGTTCCCGGCGGCGGCGCGGCCCGACGACGGGAAGTTCGCGGACCTCCTCGGACAGGTTCAGCCAGTACGCAGGCTCCCCCACCCCCGCACGCAGGAGCCGGACCGTTCCGGCCACGGATCCGCCCAGCCGGGCGGGTGAGCAGAGCACGCGGCCGACCGTCCGCCCGTCCAGCCGGATTGGAATCGCGACCTGCCCGAGGCCCGCGTGACACAGCCCGGCCGCGGCACGGACCGAGGCCCGCGCCATCAGCCGCGCCTCGCAGGCATCGCACCGTTCGAGCATACCCGGCTTGCGCCGGATCGCGTCGCACAGGGTCGGCCGGCCCCAATCCCAGGGGTTCCGGTCCACGGGAACAAAGGGCGCCACGATGGAGGCGTGCACCCCGAACAGCCGGTAGACCAGAACATGGAAATCGTTCAGTGCCGCCAGGGCATCCGGTGGCAGGGCCGGCGGTTTCCGGGTCAATTGACCGTCACCCGATAGCAGAGGCACCCGGTGGTATTGATGTCCGCGGAGGGGAGGGTCCACCGGAGCCAACGGGTGCCGGCGACCGGATTGCCGTCGGTGAAGGCAGCCGGCGGCGTGACGGATGCCGCCAGCGAGTAGGCAACCTGCGGCGGGAGCCCTCGGGTGTTGCCGCAGTGGAACGCGGCCGTCCCGGCTTCCGGCACGAAGGCGGTTCCCACGGGCACGGCATCGGTGATGACGAATGTGAACGCGCTGGCGGTGCTGTAATTGCTCCAGCACACCCGGAAGGAAACCGTGTCGCCGGAGGCGCCCACGGTGAGCCGGGGCGTCTTGGTCAGTTTCACATCGGCCCCCGTCACCATCACGGCCGCCACCCCGTTGATGGACCCGTCAATGGTGTCCGAAGCCACCAGCGTCTGGAGTCCCAGCCGGGTGAAGATGACGTTCACGAATACCTTGATCCCGTTGTCGGACCCTCCGCAGGGACCGACACTGCTCGACCAGGTGTAATTGAACAGGTCCATCCCCGTGCCCTGCATCTTGGCGCCCGGGTCGGTGGACGTATAGGTGGTCGTCCCGCAATAGTCCACCTTGGTCGTCCCCGTCCCGATCACCACGATCACCGTGATCCAGAAGGACTGGCCCGCGAACGCCACCGGTGGCGCCAGGATGTCGTAATGCACCCCGGAATTCACGAACGGCGCGGCGAAGAATTTCTCCCGGTAGAACGCGTTCTGGTACATCGCCATGCACTCGCCCTGCGTCCCGCCCGCCAGCAGGCTGAACTTGTAATTCAACGGGGTTCCGCCGAATCCGGGCGCCGTCATGGCCATGAACATGATGCACTGATCCGGCCCGTCCGTGGTGTAGGTCGCCGAGGCCCCGGTGCCCGAGGTTGCGTTCACCGCCATGCCGGCCGCCGGGCAGAAGACCATGGTGGAGTACCCGTCATCCTTGCCGCCCGTCGAAATGTGGAGCCAGAACTCCTGCCCCGCGGTCCGTGCGTCAATCGTGTGGAGCATCACGCCGCCCGAGTAGTCGAGGTACAGGTTGCCCCCGCAGTAGACCGACACGGGCCCCCCCAGCAGGAGGTCCACCTTGTAGGCATAGGCGAGATCCAGGGGATCATTCGTGAGGGTGTCGTACCCGCCACCGAACCAGTGGGCATTGTCGATGCCTGCCAGCCCCGGGTCAGCGGTTCTTGTTCCCAGCAAGCTCCACCGGCCCGAAGTCCCGCAGAGGGTGACGGGAATCCCGACCATGGCCTTGCTCGGGTCCGAGGGGATGTACCGGTACACCGCATAGGTCGCCTTCGTCGCCGCCGGACCCACGGTGCCCACCCCGAGGTCGGTCAGCGTCTGGATGTGATGGGTCAGGGGATAGAAGGTGGCGCCGGTCCCCGGCGTGCTGACCAGCCGGCCCGTTTGCGCCACGGGCGAGATGCCCATGGACTCATTGTCAAACGCCAGGCTGGGGTCGCCAAACACCCCGTACGCCTGGCAGACATTCAGACTGCAATCCGAGGAGATGATCTTGTAGTGGTTTTCGTCCGCGACGGCGGTGCCCTGAAACGGCATCCACAGGCTGTTGCCGTCAATATCGGCGGATTTCAGGTAATCCCAGACCAGGTTCAGCGCATTCCATTTGAAGATGTGGACGGTGGTCGTGAGCGCGGGATCGAAGGCGCCGGTATCGGGAATGATCCCGGTGTTGAAGACCACCCACGACTCGCCCTCCCCCGGCGCACTCGTGCCCAGCGACCGGCGGTACGAGTACAGGACGGAGCCGGAGAACCCGAGGGCCGTCGCGGGGATGTAGGTCTGGGCGTCCCCGCCACCGCCGATGTTCGGCTCCAGGATCCACAGGAGCGGTGCGTTCGCCGTGAGCTTGTACAGCGCGGCATTCGGGGTGTTGGGACAACTGGTGACCCACGAGTACTGCGCCGGGGCGCGCTCCACCGCGCACCCGCCGTAGCCGCCGTCGGCAAACCCGCCGGCACAGGTGCCCTCGAAAATGGAAATGGAGGCGCTCTTCCCTCCGGTGGTGGCGAATCCCGCGCCGTCGGTGTAGAGCTTGCGCAATTCAAACGCGGTGGCCTTGTTGAGGGGGTAGAACTGGATCTGCAACCCGTTGCACCCCTTGCTGTTGCCGGCCTGGCCCACGTAGCTGAAATAGGTGGTGCGCAGGACCACCTGCGCCTGGTGCAGGAATCGCCGCGCCGCCCGTGCGTGACCGCTCCCCCCCACCTGGGTCGGCGCACCCAGGGCCATCATGGACACGCGGTTGGTCGCGGTCTGGCCGGGAAGCGCCCCGGAGGGGTTGACACGCGCCTTCCACCGCATCTCCAGGGTGAACCCGGGCGGCATGTCCAAATTCCATGTGAGGAGCGTCGACGCGCCCACCAGTTTCTTCCCGGGGGTCCCCGATGAACAGCCGGAGGGGGTCATCGTCCACCCCGAGCACGGGTCGTCGAGTCCCTGCCCGGGCGCCCAGACATCGAGCTGGGGCGGCACGGTGTCCCAGACATCCACGTTCCACCAGGTCTTCGAGGCGGGATTCGCCACGAAGATGGAATATGTTATTTCATCATCGGCAAACCCCATCCGGGGCGCGAAGACCAGGTCCTGGTCGGCCACCATCCACATGACGTACCGGCGCACCGAAATGTCGGTCGTGTTGCTGGTCTGGGTGGGTGGCCCGCATCCCGACCCCCGGAACTCCACCGTCGCGGAATTCGCGATGCGCGACCCTTCCACCGCCCCCTGGTCGCCGCTCCCGGGCTCGAAGACCTCGCCGTTGCCCCAATCGGGCGTCAGCTGGAAACTCACCTGGCCGGTGGGCCCCCCCGTGACCGCGCCCCCGGGCAGGGTCCACCGCAGGCGGGGAGGCGGACCCGGGTCGGGGTCCCACAGGGCGTCGGGAGCGGGCACACCGCTCCCGGGCACATAGTGGGTGTCCACGGGAAGGGTGTCTGTGATCACCACATTCGTGAGGGCCGCCCCCGGGCGGCCGTACGTCACGGTGAAGACGACGGGGTCGCCGGGCGCCGCCGCCTCCCGGTCCGCCGTCTTGAACGCGTAGCGGATCGTCTTGGTGACCCCCAACCGGGGCGCCTCGTCATAGGAAGGAACGTCAAATCCGCAGGAATCCCAGAGACCTCCCGGGGAGGCGGCATCGAGGACCTCGTCGTACCCGATCCCCAGCGTGACCGTGGCGCCGTCCGTGGGGCAGGATCCCACATCGGCAAAGATCGAGAGGCGGGCCACGCCCCCGCAGGCGCCGGTGGGATCGGCGGCCCAGGGAATACTGCCGCCCCACGTCCAGGCGGGGTGGGAAACGGCCGAGGCATCCACCCAGATCCCGTCGTAGGTCAGCGTCTGCCAGGACACCGTCTTGCCGCAGACCAGGTTGAAATATACCGCGGTCACGTCCGCGCCGGGGCCGCCGGTCGCCGTGCCGTAGTTCCAGATGGTGAGGCCCGTGATCGGGCAGTTCGTGTCGGGCGCGCACGTGGTGTCGTCGCAGATATCCACATCGAAATCGGCGGCCTTCGCCAGCCTCCAGTTCGGGAAGTAGGTGAGGAGGGTATCCGTCGTGGAATCGGCCGAAATGTCGATCAGGCCGTCCGCCTTGGCCGTCGCGCTCCACATCACCAAGGCAAGGACCACTACCTGGAATCGGCCTGCTCCCCTCATGAACCGTTCTGGGACTATGTTACAGTACCGTCCATGCAGACCCGCCCCCTTGGCGCCACCGGACTCGCGGTCTCGGAACTGTGCCTGGGCACGATGAACTGGGGCTGGACGACATCGTTGGCGGCGGGCGAGCGCGTCATGGATGCCTTCGTCGCCGGCGGCGGCAATTTCCTCGATAGCGCCGACATCTACTCGAATTGGGCCAAGGGGTTCAAGGGTGGCGAGTCCGAGACCGTCATCGGCAAGTGGATGAAGGCGCGCAAGAATCGTCGGCACATCGTGCTGGCCACCAAGGCGCGCGGCCGGATGTGGGACGGCCCGACGGGCGAGGGGTTGAACCGCGCCCACCTCGTCAAGGCCTGCGAGGACTCGCTCAAGCGGCTCCAGACGGACTACATTGAC
>JAHFSL010000467.1 GCA_023265785.1 Candidatus Coatesiibacteriota bacterium
CGCTCTGCGCCAGTCCGATGTCCTCCAGCCACGGGATTCGTGGGTCCAGGTCAGCAGGGCGGGCCGTAAAGGTGCGCGTGAGGGCGGGCGGGGTCGTGACGGACTTCCCCGCCACCGTTAGAGTGGCCTTCGGGCCGGCCGTCACAGAACCATCCACGCCAAGAGCCAGAAGCACGAGCCATCCAATGATCCACCGGTCCATCCTCACTGCGCATCACCTCCTTCAAGAGTTTCGGTCACTCGGTCTCCACCTCAATGCTCACATTTCGCGTTCGTTGAACCACCGACCCCGAAGGGCCTTCTGACTCCGACTCCATCTCCTGGGGAACCAGGACGCCGGAGCGGTTTGCCATCTTGGTGATCCGATGGTGCATCGTGCGCTGGCCCCGGTCGTCAAACTGGTGAATCTCGATGGCCTGGCCCGTCGCCACATCCACCACTTCCTCCCGGCGTGAGTAGAGAGGGGTGTGGCCTTTCGGAATGAACTCCAGCCCCTTCTTCGTCCCCCAGAAGTTGTCGCGGGACTTGAGACGCCGTACCTCAAAGTGCTGGCGCTCCGTCACCGGATCCACGGCCTGCCCCTCGTCCAGATGCGCCAGCAGGTCCTTCAAGCCCCCGCTCGGGTCCCGCTGGACCCAGTCCCCGGCATTGGTCAGGTACCTGAAGTGGCCGTCCTCAAACTTGAACCGCATGGGGATGGGCTCCAACACCTCGAATTCAGCATCAAAACGCTTCATCGGATCGGAATTGGTTCGGTCCCGCACCGTCATGGTTCGTTTGTAATGCAGGCGGACGGTTTTGGCTGGCGCCTGCGCCGTCGCTGGCCGCTCCACCTCCACCTGCGTGTCAAACTTGATCTTCTTGACGCTCGCGAAGTTGGCGTACCGCTGGGCCAGAATCGTGTCCACCTCGTCCGCATATCCCCAGGAAGGTGAAATCCCTGCCATGACAAGGGACAGAACGAGGGTCACAACATGGTTCATACTGCGAACTCTACGCCCTTCGCACAAGAGCGTCAATGATGTTTTCGGAGGAAAGGATGTTCTTTTCGTCCTTTCTTCTCCCACATGTTCACCGGGATGAGAATGTCGTCGGCCACCGCCCAGGTATCCTTGGGCACGCCCTCCATGATCTCGGTCTTCTGCGTGAGCATGAGGTCCGCGGCCACACCCTGGTTCAGAAACCAGCGCTGGACCCGCTCCGCCTCACCCCGTGAACCGCGCAGGTAGGCCGTGGGCTTCCACTTCTCAATGACCCGGATTCGCCGCCCATCGTCGGCGAGTAGCCAGACCGCCATGCCGTCGCACACGGCATAGGCATCGAACAGCCAGCCCGTGAATTCCTTCCGAAAAGCCATATTATGAGTAGTTGACATATATGTCAATAAACCGATATATAAGACCCATGGACCCCGGCATGGAACTCCGCGAGTACTTCCACCTCGCCCTCCTGCACGCCCTGGGGAGCCGGCTGGCCGGGCGCGGGTGGGCGGTCAAGGGAGGCACCTGCCTGCGATTCTTCCACCGGTCGCCCCGTTTCTCCGAGGACATGGACCTGGACGCCGAACCCCGGATCAGGGTCGAGACCCTGCACCGGGGGATGGAAACGGTGCTCGCCTCCCGCGCCTTCACCGCCATGCTCGCCACCCGGGGCATCACCCGCCTGGAAACCAGTGCGCCCAAGCAGACGGCCACCGTCCAGCGCTGGAAAATCGCCCTGCACGCCGGCGGAACCCGGCCGGTCACCACGAAGGTCGAATTCAGCCGGCGCCGCGGAACCCTGCCGTTCACGGGCGGCATCCCGGCCGCCGGCGTGCTGGAACGGCACGCCCTGCCGCCGTTCGCCGCCCAGTTCTACCCGCCGGAGGAGATGGCCCGCCAGAAGATCGCCGCCATGGCCGCGGTCTCGCGGCACGCCGTCCGGGACCTCTTCGACCTGGACCACCTGTTCACCACGCTGCGGGTCGCGCCGGCCGCCGTCAGGCCCGGCCTGGCCCGCACGGAAACCCGGGCGGCCCTGCGTAAGGCGGACGCGTTCTCCCACCGCGACTTCCGGGAGGAAGTCCTGCCGTTCCTGGAGGAGTCGCTGGCGCGGTTGTACGGTCATGCGGACGCCTTCGAACGGTTGAAGGACCGGGTGCGGCAGGCCCTGACGGGGCTGGCGGGCTGATCCGTGCGCTCCACGGCCCTCACCGCGCTCTTGCAACGCCACCACATCCGGATTTTCACCACCCGTGACCTCGGACTGCTGGCTGGCGTCCCTCCGGCCGCGGCGGCCCAGTCGCTCCACCGCCTGGCCGCGGACGGACTGGTGGCCCGAATCAAGCGGGGCGTGTGGATACACCGGGCGGCCCCGGGCCTGCACCCCTTCGAGGCGGTGCCCGCGCTTTCCGCCCCCTGGCCCTCGTATGTCTCCCTGCACAGCGCGCTCTCGGCCCACGGGCTGATCGAGGAAGTCCCTCACGTCACCCGGGCCG
Source organism: Candidatus Coatesiibacteriota bacterium (assembly GCA_023265785.1). Taxonomy (GTDB): domain Bacteria; phylum Oederibacteriota; class CAKKQC01; order CAKKQC01; family CAKKQC01; genus JAHFSL01. The sequence goes on from JAHFSL010000467.1 coordinate 2,477, forward strand.
TCACCTCCGGCCTGCCGCGGAAGTACCCCGGGCCGCTCGGCGACTTCCAGTTCCACCACCTGCCGAACCGCCTCCTGTGGGGGTTCACCCGGCACCGCACGGGCGAGGCCGTGTACCCGCTCGCGGAGCCCGAGAAGGCGTTCCTGGACCTGGCCTACCTGGCGCTCATCCCCCGCTCGCCCCTCGGGTTCCCGCGCAAGCGGACCGCGCGCTGGCACCTGGACGCGGGCAAGGCCCTGTGGTACGCCGCCCGATTCGGCTTTCCCCCGCTCCTGCACTTGGCACGCCAGGAACTCCGCCGCTCCCGCTAACCG
>JAHFSL010000073.1 GCA_023265785.1 Candidatus Coatesiibacteriota bacterium
TCATCCCCCTGGCCGCAAGGAACTGTGCGCCGTCCCCGGCCAGCCCGACGAAGCCTTCATCAAACCCGGTGGCGGTTGCCCAGCGATCCGAATTGGGCGTCCGGATCAGCACGCGCTCCACACCGGTCCAGCCCAGCGGCTCCAAGTCCTGCGCCCCGACATGGCGATTCACGGCTTCCACGCGAACGACGCGGGCCCGCCCCACGAGCGCCTCCAGCGGCAGGCGCTCCACTCCCCCCTTCCCGTCGTAAATATGGAGAGGGGCATCCACATGGGTGCCGGTATGGGTCCCCATCGTGACCAGCGACCCGTTGGAGGAGGCCCCCTGGGCAATCCGGGACACCGGATCAAACCTGAACTCGGGATTCTTGGGATACACCGGAATTCCAGGCCGCAGGGGCAGGGTCAGGTCATGGATCTTCAGGAGTCACCCGGTTCTGTACGGTTGCCCAGCACGGTCACGCTGGCACGGTGGAGCAGGGTAAAGGGCAGGAGTTCGGCCGCGTAGTCGAACCGGAATCGGCCCAGCCGGGCGCCCAGCCCAAGCGACCAGATCTCGTGGCGGGCCGCCACGCCCCCGGCCAGGAGCCGGTAGCCCGCCCGCAGGGAGAGCCGGTCGGCATAGGAAAACTCCAGGCCGCCGCCCCACTCCGGCACGAGTTCCGCGGTCCGGGCCACGGCTCCCGCGAAGACGCGCAGGCGGTGCGGCACCGGCGTCGCGGGCCGCTCGAGGTCCCCCTCCCGCCGGGCCGGCGCGGTGGTGGAGTCCATCATGCCCAGTGCGGGTGCGCCGCGGGCCAGATCCAGTTCCCAGGCCGCCCCGAACCGCCACAGGAGGGGCAGGACATTGGCATCGCTGGCGGCGTCCTCCGCGCTGTACGTGAGGCTCCCCCCCAGGTGCTGGACCGCCGCCCCCAGCCCCACGCCGCCGGGCAGGGCGGCCTGGACCCCAAGATCGGCGGCGATATCCGTGGCCCCGATTTCCTCGATGAGCTGGGAGTGAAATACCTTGATGGCCGCACCCGCCCCCACCGGCAGGACGGCGAACCGGTACCCCACGCCCAGCATGCCGACCAGGTCCTGCTGGGCGTTCACCTGCGCGGTGCGGCCGGTGGGATCGCGCGACTCGACGGTCCCGTCAGTGGCATAGGCCAGCGCGGCCCCCACCCCGAATCCCATGAGCGGGCCACCGCCCAGGACCGAGACAAAGGTGTCGCCCGCGAACCCGCCCCGGACCAGCGCGCCGCCCTCCGGGGCGGCGAGCGTGGCCAGCCCCGCCGGGTTGTAGCCCAGCGCCTCGGTGGTGCCGTCCACCGCGGCGAACGCCTCGCCCAGCGCCGCCGGCCGGGCCGCCAGGGGCTCGCGCAGGGACTGGGCGCCCGCCTGCCCCACCCCCGAGTGCGCGGTCGGCGCCATCGCCAGCGTGGCGACCAGGAACGCGCCGCCGGTGCGGGTCATGGCCGGCGCAGGACCACGACGCGCTTGACCGCCGTGACGCCGCCGCCCACGACCCGGACGGCATAGGTGCCCGTCGCCACCGTGCGGCCGTCCTGGTCGGTCCCATCCCATATCACGGTCAGCAGGCGGTTCCCGGACGACCCCAGCACCCACTCGCGGACCGCCTCTCCCCGCAGGGTCATCAGGCGCACCCGGACATCCCCCGCCTCCGGCGGCAGGCAGTAGATCGACAGCGCCTCCACCCGGCGCAGGTTGAGCACCGCGCCGCCGGGACCGGTCACCTTCACCTCGCCCGCGGAGACCGGGAGGGCTTCGGGCAGGGCATCGTAGCGGTAGACCCGCTGGACCGTCCCGCCCCAGGTCGCCGGAGCCGCCGTGACGGTGGCGGCGATCCACGCCGATCCCGCCGTATCCAGCACGATGGCGCGGCCGTCGACGGTATCCGGGGAGGCCGTGTCGGTCACGGGAAACCCCGGGCGCAGGACCCCGGCGGCATCCACCCCCAGGAAGAGCAGGTTCGTCCCGCGCCGGCCCGTGGCCAGGCACCCGCCCTGCCCGTCCGGGACCAGCGCGCGCAGGGACGCGTTCGGGCCCTGGCCGAACCGGACCGGGAATCCGGCCGCCAGGGCCCCGTCAGCGCCAAACTTCCAGATGGCGGCATCGCCGGCCGAGTCCCCGGCCACCCAGAGGGCGCCCGTCACATCGCGGGCCGCGGCCCACGGCTCGTCCCACGCCGCCGTCACCAACCGCTTGGGGTACCCCGCCATGGGGGTCGCCTTCAATTCGACCGTCGCCCCTTCCGCGTACGCAACCGGGGTGTAGGCCTGGACCATCAGGTCGCCGCCCTGCTGGGCCACCACCCAGGCGTTCCCGGCCCCGTCCGCCGCCACCGCCCGGCCGGTCACGGATTCCGTGAGCGACCCGCTCCAGTAGGTCGCGCTGACCCGACCGCCCGCCGGGGTCAGGTAGGAACCGTTGTTCGTCGCACGACATTGGTGGACGAAGAACATTTGGTCCACCCCCCCCGCCGTGATGGTCCCGCACTCAAAGGGGGAGCCCGAGCCGGGTACCGAGATCGCGGGCGCGGCCCGTTCCTGGCCTCCGGCCAAATCCTCATGAAACCAGGTGCCGGTGCCCGCGAGACTGCGGATGATCATCGTCGTGAGGTCCGTCGACGCGCCGAGTTGGGTGGTAAAGGTGAGGTACACCTCGCTGATGTGGACGGGCGAAGAGCCACCGGTCAGGACAAACGGAATGATCGACATGGCGGGCGGACCCTCATCGGTGTTGCCCACCAGGAGACCCGTGTCCACATAGACCCGGTCGTAAAAGAAGCTCGCGACAACCTTGCCGGAGACCGAATGGGAGTACACGAAGAAATCCAGGTCCCGTCCAAGCCCGTAGATTTCATTCACGCGAGTCGTCCCGCCCACCCAGATGTTCGACTCCGCGTCGATGCCGATGGCATCCGCGGTGTCCCCGCCGCTTATCGACCGGGTCCAGGGCAGGCTCGGGGCCAGCGCATACCGCGCGGCCGCCGGCACGGCGGCGCCCACGACCAGGGCCAGGAGCAGGGGGAACCGGCGGCGGCGGGACATGAACGCGGTCTTCCTTATTGTATATCCGCCCGGAAATACACGACGAGGTCATATTCGTTGGAGTACGCCCAGAGACCCCGGCGGACCCAGCCGGCACGAAACCCCGGGTGGGCGCCGATCAGCCGGTCCACGGGGAAGACCGCCGCCAGCCCCACCACGCCGGGGGCCAGCTGGCGGTCTTTCTCGGCCAGCACGATCACCTCGGGCCGCCGCCGCTCCACGACCTCCCGGGCAATCTCATCAGGCGCGTGGCGGGCAATCCAGGGGTCCGTGAGGCCGAGCAGGTCCACGGCCGCCAGCCCGGAAAAATACGGGACAGCGCCCGCATCGCTCAAGGCCACACGGGCCGTGGGCGGCAGGACGGCCTTGAGCCACCGGCCCAGCTGTTCGTGAACGGACCGGTCGCCGCCGCGGGCCGGCAGGAACTGGTCGTGCAGGACCCAGGCCCGGCGGGCCGCCAGGCCTGCCACCGCCAGCGCGCCGGCGGCGGCCAACCCGCGCAGGCGTCGGGGGGACCAGCCCGCCCGGGCCAGCACCTCCCGGACCACCAGGGCGCCCGCCGCGGCGAGGACGGCGAGCGGCATCCAGGCGGGAACCATGAACCGCCAGGCGAACATCCAGTCACGGGGCACCGCCGCGACGAAGGCCGCCTGGGCGGCCACAAATCCGCCAGCCAGCACGGCCCCGCCCCCACCCGCCCCGGGCGAAGCGACCGCCAGCACGGCCAACCCGGGGGCCACGGGTCCTCCCCACTCCCCCAAAAAGTCCGCGAGATAGGCCCAGCCGGGGCCCCGGTCCCACAGCGCAGGATTGGCCGCCTTGGCCCAGTAGGTGTTCGGAACCCAGGACCCGAAGTACAGCCGGCGCCAGAGGAGAAAGGCGCCGAACCCGGCGAGCAGGATGGCCCCGGCCGCACGGGTGCGGGCGCGCCGCCCGGAGGAATCGCCGTGGCGCCAGAAGACCCAGAGCAACGGGATGGCAAAGGCAATTCCCTCCGGCCGCAGGAGTGCGGCGGCCAGGACGGCGAAGGCCGCGCGCGGCACGGCGCGCCGCCGGGCCAGGTCCTCGGTGGCCAGCCACACGGCCCCGCCCAGCACGCCCGCATACACCCCGGTCTCCAGCCCGTCCACCGCCCAGAACGCCACGGGCGCAGCCACCGCGGTCAGCACGGCGCCGACCGCATGGGGCCGGCCCGGCGGCAGGCGGGCGGCCAGCGCCAGCGCGATCAGGGGCAGGCAAAACCCGGCCGCCGCCCCGGCGGCCTTGGCCATCGTCATGGCCGGCAGGTGCGCGGCGGTACAGCCGGCGAGGAAGACCACCCACAGGGGATTCGACGCGCCCTCCACCCGCTCGCCACCGGAATTGAACACCCAGCCCTGGCCAGCCACCAGGTGTTCGGCATAGCGCAGGCTGATCCACGCATCGTCATAGGTGATCCCCCAGAACAGGGCCTCGGCGGCCGCCAGCCAGCCCAGGGCCACCACCAGGGCGACCCGCTCGGCCCCGGGCAGGGCGCGCCAGGCGGAGCGGACGGCGCCCAGCACGGTCCTGCTACCAGCCCGCCGGGAGCTTCATGACGCCCTGGATCGAGGGGAACAGGACATGGCCGTGCGTCCGCCCGAATTCATAGAGGTCCTTCGTCACGATGACATCATGGCGGCAGTACTCGATCAGCCGGTCGAACTCCCCCGCGCGGAACCAGCGCACCGCGTCCAGCCCGTCGGCGATCTTCCCCTGGCCCAGCGTGGCCTTGGCCAGGTCGTCCAGCCGCACCCGGCGCTTGAGCGTGTCCCTCACCTTCTCCAGCAGGTCCAGCGTGGGCACGGCCTCCAGGACCGCGCGGGGCGCGTAGGCCGTCAGGACCTCGTAGTCAAAGGACTTGATGTTGAAGCCGACCACGAGTTTCGCCGCCGCCAGGTCCGCGATCAGGTCGGCGACCTCCTCCTCCCGGTAGTCACGAAAGGCCTGGGCATCAATGTCGTACACGCACCCCACGGACATGCGCATGGCGCGCTTGTTGTCCCACCCCCCGACCTCCTCCGCCAGCTTCTGGGTCTCCAGGTCAAACACAATCACATGTCCCGGGACAATCGGCGGCCGGGGTGGAGGAAGGCCGCGCGGGAGCTGGGCCGACCGTTCCGGAGGCGCGGCAATTCCTGGCGGAGACGAGGCCGGAGGCGTGGAGCCGCGAAGCGGCGGCAACGCCGGAGGCCCGTCACCAAGCGCCGGAGGACGCGGAGGCTCAAGCGAGGTCGGCCCCGCAGCGAGGCGTGTCCCGTTGACGACGCCGAGCGGTCCCGCTCGGCCTTCCTCTACCCCCGGCACCGCCGATCCCACGGCCACGAGTGCCCTCCCCGATTCGGCAACCAGAGACGCAAATTCGTTCGCCAGCATGAGGGCGCCGACCTTGTCGAGGGGATAGTTGCGCGAGCCGCACTTGGGGGAGTGGACGCACGAGGGACAGCCGTTCTCGCACGGGCAGGCCGCCAGGTGCGCCGCCACGGTGCGCTGGAGCTCCTCCATGATGCCGTAGGCGAGTTCGGCCAGTCCCACGCCGCCGGGCATCCCGTCATAGATGAAGATCGTGGCCTGGCCCGTGTCCGGGTGTTCCGTGGTCGAGATGCCGCCCAGGTCCCACCGGTCGCACAGGGCGAAGAGGGGGAACAAGGCGATGGAGACATGCTCCAGCGCGTGGAGGGCGCCCATCAGGTGGCGGCCGGCGGCCTGGACCGGCCGGGTGGTCCCGTCGGGGACGATCAGCCAGACGGCGGTGGTCTCGAACTCCTGGGGCGGCAGGTCGAGCGGGTGCTTGCTCAAGGTCTCGCCGCCGCGCACCCGCTTGCGCTCGTACTCCACGATGCGGGTCGTCACGCGTACATCGCCCCACGCCAGCCGGCCCGGGCCGAACGGCCGCTCGCCGCGCACGGCGAGGACCCGGGTCGTCTCGGTGGCCACGGCCTGCGTGTAATGGTCCACGGTCACCGGGCGGACGGTGACCCGCCGCGCGTCCGTGTCGAGCCGGACCACCTCCCAGGTCTCGCCCGCGTGCAGGTAGATGGCGTGGGGGTGGCACTCCCGGAAGACCCGGATCCCGTCCACGGTGCCCAGCAGTTTTCCCACCCCGTCCTCGATGAGGAAGCTCTCCCCCGCGCTCCGGATGTTCACATGCCGCTGGGGGCTCTTGAGCGGGCAGAACCACCGGCGCTCCTCCGCCGCCTCGAAGAGCCGGCCGTCGGCCAGGAGCTCGGCGATGCGGCGCTCCAGGGTCGGGCCGAACCACCGTGCGTCCCGGGCCGTGAGCGGCTCCTCGGCGGCCGCGCACGCCAGGTGGGCTTTCAGGACCGCCGGGTTGGCCTCGTCGAGGAGGAGCCGCTCGGGTGGCCGGGAAAAGAATTCCGCCGGGTGCGAGAGAAAGTAGAGGTCGAGCGCATCGTCCATCCCGACCAGTGCGATCAGCGCCGGCTGGTCGCCGCGGCCCACCCGGCCCGCCCGCTGCCAGGTGGACAGCATCGTGCCGGGAAACCCCGTCAGCAGACAGCCGTCCAGCCCGCCGATATCGATGCCCAGCTCCAGCGCGGAGGTCGAGATGATCCCGGCCAGCTCGTCGGACGCCAGCGCCCGCTCCAGCTCGCGGCGCTCCTCGGGCAGGTACCCGGCCCGGTAGGCCCGCACCCGATCGGCCAGCGCGGGCGCGCGCTCGGCCAGCCAGATGGAGAGGAGTTCGGTGATCTTCCGCGCCTTGGTGAAGGTGATCGTCTTGAGGCCCGCCTTGAGCATCAGGGCGAGCAGTTCGCAGGTCTCGGTGTAGGCGTTGGCCCGGGGCTTGATCAACGCGAACCAGCGCACCGGCGTGGGGGCGCCGCTGTCGGAGACCACCGTGAACGCCTCGCCCGTCAGCCGGCGCAGGAACTCGTCCGGATTGCCCAGCGTCGCCGAAGTGGTCACGAAGACCGGCGACGAGCCGTACCGGGCGCACACGCGCTTGAGGCGGCGCAGGATCGAGGCCACATGGGAGCCGAAGACCCCGCGGTAGGCATGCGCCTCGTCCAGAATGACATGGGTCAACCCGCCCAGGAATCCCCGCCACGCGCCATGCGAGGCCAGCACGGACAGGTGGACCATGTCGGGATTGGTGAGGAGCAGGTCGGGAGGAGCCGCGCGCAGTTTGGCCCGGCGGGCGGTCGGCGTGTCTCCGTCGTACAGCGCGGCCGCCAGCCGGTGGGGCGGGGCCATGGCCGCCCCCATCTCCTCGACCAGCCGGCGCTGGTCCTGCGCCAATGCCTTGAGCGGCGAGAGGTAGAGCGCATGCCCGGGGGGCCCCGACAATTTCCGTTCCCACGCCGCCAGCAGGTAGACCAGGCTCTTGCCGGACGCGGTGGGGGTGGTGACCGCCGTGTGGGCCCCGGCCCGGATGGACCGGATTGCCTCCGCCTGGTGGGTGTACAGCCGGGCAATGCCCCGGGAGGCCAGCAGGCGGGACAGCGGGAGGGGCAGGTCGAGGTCGCCGTACCGGGCAGCCCGGGGCGGAAGCCTCTCTATATGTACGGTCCGCTCCCTCCAGTCCGGGTGATTCCGCAGTCGTTCGACGATCTCTTCGGCGGGAAACGGGGCCGGCATGGCCCCATCCTACTCCCCCGCCCGCACAATCAACCGGTCATTCCTGTTGATTGTCACGGGGTGGGCATGGCATACTTGGGGCGCCATGAATCGGTTGCTGGCCGCGGGCATCATCGTGTTGGGATCGGCGCTGGCCACCGGCGCCGCCCGCGCCTCTGACCTCCTGGGGCCCATCCAGCACCTTAAGGGCAAGCACATCGGCGACGGCGAGCCGCTGACCTGGACGATTGACTACCTGAATTCCTGGGGCCGGACGGTCGTGGACGCCTCCGGCGGGCATTTCTACCACGACCGGTGCTGTGGCGGGTTCCAGACCAACGACCCGTCCTGGAGTTACCCGCAGACCACCTGGGGCCAGTACCCCATGTATTACATCGGCACCTGGATGCGGTTCCGGCTGACGCTGACGAACACCAGCACCCGGACCTACCGGAACCTGCGGGTGATCGCCATCCAGGAATACCTCACGCCCGACGGTTCTTGGGGCGAGCAGATTGGCCCGGGCTCGGCCAAGGATTGGTTCCTGCCCGTGCTGGGCCCCGGCCAGTCGGCGGTATTCGTGGGCGCCCTGTACATCCCGTGGGGCGCGGAGGACGGACTGGACCAGACCCACCTGCAGGTCCAGCACTGGAACAAGGGGCAGGGCCAGCCCGGCCCCGGCAGTGTGATCATTGACGACACCAAGGCCGCCATCTGGTGCCCGCCGCGCGACGCGGCGCCCGGAGCCACTCCGACCGAGTAGGCGATTTCCTCCCAACAATCGCCCGCGTCCTTTGAACTGACCCTCCTGCGCGCCGCCCCGCTGGGGTGGGCGGCGCTCGCCGCCGGGGCGGGCATCCTGCTGGCCGATGCGGCCGGCTCCGCGACCCATGCCGGCTGGCTGGCCTTGGGGCTGGCGCTCGCGGCCGCCGCCGCGGGGCGCG